>CAXTFP010000475.1:0-3169 GCA_964243135.1 uncultured Lichenihabitans sp. | reverse complement strand
CGCCCGCACCACGTCGTAGACGAGCTGGTAGTTGGCGGGCAGGCGTCTCGTGGGGTGTGGCGTCGTCATTCTGCGATCCGAGCCCGCG
This sequence comes from uncultured Lichenihabitans sp., assembly GCA_964243135.1. Taxonomy (GTDB): domain Bacteria; phylum Pseudomonadota; class Alphaproteobacteria; order Rhizobiales; family Beijerinckiaceae; genus Lichenihabitans. Next base: position 3,081 of record CAXTFP010000475.1, on the reverse strand, counting down.
CGGGCCGCGATGTGCGATTTGTCCCGGCCGGGATATTGAATATGATTATCACTTCCGCTATCGCTTGAACAGCGAGCGGCGGGCGTGCTTCCATCGGACGCGACTTCGTCCCGGCGGACGCGCACACGCTCGGGCTCGCGCGTCAGTTCGAGAGCCGCCTGCCGCCTCGGGTCCGCGGACGATCCGCCCCGCCCTCTCCCAGGAGCGATCCATGACAGAAGACAGCCACATCCTGACCACCCGCCAGGGCCACCCGGTGCGCGACAACCAGTCGACCCGCACGGTCGGCGAGCGCGGCCCCGCCACGCTCGAGAATTATCAGTTCATCGAGAAGATCACCCACTTCGACCGCGAGCGCATCCCCGAGCGCGTGGTGCATGCCCGCGGCGCCGGCGCCCACGGCTACTTCGAGGCCTACGGCACGATCGGCGGCGAGCCGGCCGCCAAGTACACCCGCGCCCGCGTGCTGAACGAGGTCGGCGTGAAAACCCCGATGTTCGTGCGCTTCTCCACCGTCGCGGGCGCCAAGGAGTCGCCCGAGACCGAGCGCGACCCGCGCGGCTTCGCGGTGAAGTTCAAGACCGTCGACGGCAACTGGGACCTCGTCGGCAACAATCTCAAGGTGTTCTTCATCCGGGACGCCATCAAGTTCCCCGACATGATCCACGCCTTCAAGCCGGATCCCGTCACCAACCGCCAGGAAGCCTGGCGCTTCTTCGACTTCGTGGGCATGCACCCCGAGTCGCTGCACATGGTCACCCACCTCAAGTCCCCCTGGGGCATCCCGGCCAACTACCGCGAGATGGAGGGCTCGGGGGTCAACACCTACAAGCTCGTCAACGCCGAGGGCGTGGCGCATCTCGTCAAGTTCCACTGGGAGCCCAAGCAGGGCGTCCGCAACCTGACGACCGCGCAGGCGCGCGAGATCCAGGCCCGCGACGTCGGCCACTCCACCCGCGACCTTTACGACGCCATCGCCCGGGGCGACTTTCCCGAGTGGGAGTTCTGCGTCCAGATCATGCCGGACGGCCCCAACGAGCACCTGAGCTTCGACCCGCTCGACGACACGAAGCTGTGGCCGCTCGACCAGTTCCCGCTGCTGTCCGTCGGCCGCATGGTGCTCGACCGCGCGCCCTCGAACTTCTTCGCCGAGGTCGAGCAGTCGGCCTTCGGCACGGGCGTGCTGGTGGACGGCATCGACTTCTCGGACGACAAGATGCTCCAGGGGCGCACGCTGTCCTATTCGGACACGCAGCGCTATCGCGTCGGAGCCAACTACCTCCAGCTCCCCATCAACGCGCCGCAGCCGGGCGTGGTGGCCCGCACCAACCAGCGCGACGGCCAGATGACCTATGCGGTCGACGCCGTGCCCAACGCCAATGTCAACTACGAGCCGAGCGTGCTGAACCAGAGCCTGCGCGAGGCTCCCAAGCCGCACAAGGAATACCACCAGCCGGTGGAGGGCATGCTCGGCCGTTTTCAGACGAGCCGCACCACGGACGACTACACCCAGGCCGGCGAGCGCTACCGCACCTTCCAGGATTGGGAGCGCGACGACCTGATCGCCAACCTCGTCGACGACATGAAGGCCTGCCCGGAGCCCATCCAGCTCCGCATGGTGTGGCACTTCTGGCATTGCGACGAGGATTACGGCCGCCGCGTCGCGGAAGGCGCCAGCATCGACCTGGAGAAGGCCAAGGCCCTGCCGCCCCTGCCCGGCCGCCCGGCGCCCCACAAGGCGCTGAAGCACGAGACCTATACGGACAGTACCACCGAGCAGGGCAATGCGCCCCGCCAGCAGGCCGCCGAGTAGGCTTCACAGCCCTCTATGGTCACGGGACCCGGCGCGCGAGCGCCGGGTCCTCGCGTTTCAGGGGTGCTTCACGGCCGTGGAGCCGCATCGAGGCCTCGCTCGCCGAGGGACCGCGCCAGCATGGCGCCGGGCGGCCGGCCCGAGGTGAAGGTGATCGTGCCGCGGCGCGGCGGCTCCCGTCCGTCGAGCGCGGGCGGCGGCGGAAAGCCCCGCTCGGTCAGCACGGCGTCGACCCGCCGGGCGATGGCGGGCGCCGGGTCGAGATACGCGACGGCCCAGGGTGCCACGCGCGCGAAGACCGGCAGCAGCAGCGGATAATGGGTGCAGGCCAGCACCACCGTGTCGGTGCGCCGGCCGTCGCGGTCGACGAAGACGGGGGCGATCTCGGCCAGCACGTCGGTGTCCTCGATCCGCTCCCCCCGCATCGCGGCTTCGGCCAGTCCGGCCAGGCGAGGCGCCCCCACGAGGTCGACCGTGCAGTCCCCCGCGAAGCTCCTCACGAGGTCGCGCGTGTAGTCGCGCTCGACCGTGGCGGGCGTCGCCAACACGCCGACGCGCCGGGTGAGCGAGGCCGCGGCCGCGGGCTTGATGGCCGGCACGGTGCCGACGAAGGCCGATCCCGGCCAGCGCGCCCGCAGGGGGGACAGCACGGCCGTCGAGGCGGTGTTGCAGGCGATCACCACCGCGTCGGGCCGATGCAGGGCGATCAACGGCGCCATCACGTCCGTCACGCGCCCGACGAGGTCGGCCTCGCCGAGCGCGCCGTAGGGGAACACGGCGTCGTCCGCGGCGTAGAGCCGGCGGGCGTCGGGGCGAAGGCGGTCGACCTCGGCCAGCACCGTGAGGCCGCCGAGTCCGGAGTCGAACACCAGGATCGTGGGGAGGCGGGATTCGGACGGCATGGCGCTGTGTAAGGGGCTTGCGTCCGAAGACCAACGCTTCGCCTGCTCGGACCTTCGTTCCGTCTCGGCCCGGGTCGCCGAGGCGCACCGCACGAGCCGGCCGTTGTGGCCCCGCCGCGGCAGCGCCGGGCGGCTTGGTGCCGCGGCGGAAAAGCCGCGTCGACCTCCGCTCGAGGTGATACATTGAACCGTCACATGCCGCTGTCCCGGTCGGCATCGCACGGTCCGGCCGCTCACTCCCGCATGCGCCATCTCCTCCTCGCCCTGCTCCTCTGCTTCGCCGCGATGCCGGCGCACGCGCAGCTCGTGCTGCCGGGCGCGGTGGCGCCGACGCCGGAGGGCGCCCCCTCGGCCCCCGCCCCCAAG
>CAXTFP010000474.1:0-3183 GCA_964243135.1 uncultured Lichenihabitans sp. | reverse complement strand
ACCACAGCGCCTCCTGCCGGGTCGGCTTCCACATGTTGCGCAGCTCGCCCTCCCAGGGTCCGGGATCCTTGGTGGTGCCGGAGCCGACGCCCCAGCACTTGCCGACTCTGTCGGCCACCTCTGGGCTGATCAGCTTGGCGGCCCAGCCGTTCATCGACCCGTAGCCCGTGGCGTAGACGATGACGTCGGCGGGCAGCTCCGTGCCGTCCGTCAGCACGGCGCCGGTCCGGGTGATCCGCTCCACCTGGCCGTGCTTGAGCTTGATCTTCCCGTCGGCGATCAGCTCCGAGGCGCCGACGTCGATGTAGTAGCCCGAGCCGCGGCGCAGGTACTTCATGAACAGGCCCGACTCGTCGTCGCCGAAGTCGAGCTGGAACCCCGCCGCCCGCAGCCGGTCGTAGAAGGCGGCGTCGCGCTCCTTCATGGCGGCGTAGACCGGCTTCTGGAACTCCGGCAGGACCCGGTAGGGGATCGAGGCGAAGATCATGTCGGCCCTGTCGGTGGTGATGCCGCGGGCCACCGCTTCCTCGGAATAGAGGCCGCCGAGCCCGAGCTCCATCAGCGAGTCGGAGCGGGCGATGTGGGTCGAGGTGCGCTGCACCATGGTGACGTCGGCGCCGTTCTCCCACAGGTCCGCGCAGATGTCGTGGGCCGAGTTGTTGGAGCCGATCACCACGGCGCGCCGGCCGCGGTAGCGCGCCCCGCCCTCGTGCCGGCTCGAATGGTGGCTTTCGCCCGCGAACAGCGCCATGCCGGGATAGTCCGGCATGTTGGCGATGCCCGACATCCCCGTCGCCAGCACGAGCTGCTTCGGGCGCAGCGTCACGGGCTCGCCGTCGCGCGTGACCTCGACGGTCCATTCCCGCGCCGCGTCGTCGTAGCGGGCCGACGCGCATTCGGTCCGCGACCAGTAGTTCAGCTCCATGACGCGCGTGTACATCTCCAGCCAGTCGCCGATCTTGTCCTTGGCGGCGAAGACCGGCCAGTGGTCGGGGAAGGGCAGGTAGGGCAGGTGGTCGTACCAGACCGGGTCATGGAGGTGGAGCGACCTGTAGCGCTTGCGCCACTGGTCGCCGGGCCGGTCGTGCTTGTCGATGACGATGGCCGGCACGCCGAGCCGCTTCAGCCGCGCCCCGAGCCCGATGCCGGCCTGCCCGCCGCCGATCACCAGGCAGTAGGGCTGGCGCGTGCGGCCGAGCTCGGCCTCCTCGTCCTGCTTCCGGTCGAGCCACGAGCGGCGGCCCTGCCGCACCCCGTGCTCGACGCCCCGCTCGCGTCGCGGGCCGGTCCGCTCCTCGAAGCCCTTGAGCTCGCGCGCCGCCGTCAGCAGCGTCCAGGCTTGGTCGCCCTTGAGCCGCAGGTGCCCGTGGCCGCGGGCGTCCTCCGTCTCGAAGCCGATCCAGGCTTCGGTGACGCCGTCCGCCTCGGTGGCGGCTTCCTCCAGCTCCCAATGGCGGGGCCGCACGGCGCCGAGCTGGGCGTCCAGCATGGCCCTGACCGCGTCGCGGCCCTCCAGCGTCGTGATGTTCCAGGTGAAGGCGACGAGGTCGCGCCAGAAGCAGGTTTCGGCGAAGAGCGAGGCTGCCTCAGCGCCGTCGCGCGCCTTCAGGGCGGTCTCGAAGCGTTCGAGCCAGGCGAGCACGCGCTCGTCGGCGGCCGACAGGTGCTCGGGCACCCGCGCCAGTGCAGTCATCGTGTTTCCTCCCGCTGACGCGACTTCGCGCTGTTTTCCGCGGAGCCTCTGCTCCTTTTCGCAGCCTGTCCAGAGCCCTCGGAGGCGTGTCGTTCGGCGCCGCATGAACCGGGCTGGACGCCGCCGGGGGGCGCACTAGCTGAGCATCATGCGCGTCCTGGTCGCCTTCACCCTCGCGTGGCTCGCCGGTCCGGCCGAGGGCCTGGGCGCCACCGCGCACCATTACACGCGCGCCGAGCGCTATGCCGGGTGCATGTTCGGCGAGACCATCCCGCTGATGCGCCGGGGCACGGAGCGCGAGCGCGCGCTGTCGATCGCCTCCGACCGGTGCATCGCCTGGTCCGAGGGCCTGTCGGCCGGCGACATCGGCGAGGTCGACATCGAGCTGCACCGTGCCATCGAGCGGTCCGAGCGATCGGGCCTGTGACGGCCGAGTCCGGTCTCAAATGGGTTACACCTGACGGGACGCGTCACCCCGGGGCGAGGCTCTTCACCTTGGCGGCCCACACCACCTCGGCGTCCAGCACGGGGTCGCCGAACTGGCCCTGCAGGTCGAAGCGGCCCTCGGTCTTGCCGCGCGCCACGTGCTTCACCAGCACGCGGCCGTCCGCCAGCCCGACGAGGCAGAGGCGGCCGATGAAGTCGTCCGTCACGGCTTCGCGCCGGTCGTCGTAGAAGACCCGCCAGCCGATGAACAGCGGCCCCAGGCTGTCGCCCCGCACCTCCGCGGCGACTGTCTGGGGCGTGGCGTCGTCGGGCGCCGGCACCTCGTCGAGCGGGCCCTGGCCCTCCGAATAGAAGTGCATCTCGGTGCCGGCCCCGACGTAGCCCGCCACCGGCACGGTGGCGACGCGGTCCGTCACCACCTCGCCGGGATCGATGCCGTAGGCGTCGCTGGCGAGCCTGATCCACTTGTCGGACAGGCGGCGGCTGCCGCCCTCCAGCTTGACATATTGGTTGCGCGTGGTGCCGAGCGCTGTCGCGGCCTCGTCCTGCGTCCAGCCGCGGCCGTCCCGCAGCATGCGAAGATTATTGGCCACGCTCGTGCCCCGTTATATGCCCAATATGGGCAAATCAGATTGACGGTTGTGCCCGCGTAGGGCATATTACGTCGGTCGCCGGCGCCTCGTCCAGGACAAAGCGACGTCACCCCTCGCCATGTTGGATGCCCATGATCCTGTCACCGCCGGCCATCGCCGGGGATCGACCCTTCGTGCCCGCCTTCCCCTACCTGCCGCCGGCCGCGTCGGCCGTGATGGGGCTCGGATCCCGCGACTGCCGCTGGCCGCTGGGCGAGATCGGCGACGCGGATTTCGGCTTCTGCGGCGGAGCGCGACTGCCGCGTGGCAGCTATTGCGCTGTCCACGCCCGGATCGCGGGGGCCGGCGCGTTCGGCCGGGGAGGCCGGGCGTGACGGCGGCCCTCCGGGTCGAGCGGGCACCGCGCCGGCGCGGCGCCTTCGGGCTCGACGAGCGGCGCTGGCCCGACCC
>CAXTFP010000473.1:0-3195 GCA_964243135.1 uncultured Lichenihabitans sp. | reverse complement strand
ACGATAAGTGCATCGAGCGCAGCACGGCGTCCGGCGCGCGCCACCCGTCGCAGCGCGCCGAGCGGCACCGCCAGCACCACGACCCGCCGGGCCGCGGCCTCGGCGAGAGCGACGGGCGCGACGCCCCACGCGCCGCAGAGCCGGTCGAGGTCGGCCCGGGGATCGTGGACCGCGACGTCGAAGAAGGGCCGCAGGTGGGGCACGGCGAAGGCCCCGAAGGCGCCGGCGCCGATCAGGCCGAGCCCGACGCGCGGACGCCGTCCCGCTGTTTCACATGGTCGAACCGGTCGGTCCATCGGATCCTCGCTGGGCTCTGCGCCGCCGCGGGATGGGACCGTCGAGATAGTGCCGCCCAGCGGCGGCATCTCGGGTGTGTCGTGTGACGAACCGGGCCGCGTCTATCGAGACGGGCGGTAATAGGGACGGGTGTGGACGGACGCGCGGTTCATGGGCGCACCCTGGAGCGCGGGCCGGCGAAACGCAAGGCCGTGCGAGGCGCGTCGCCCCGCGGGACCCAGTTCCCGCTTGCGCGGCCGGAGCGGGCCGCATTATCTCGATCCGTCGGACGGCTCGGGCTGCATCCCGGCTTCTGTAGGGCGCGCGGATGCGGGGCTGAGCGATGATCTACAACGGTGCCGCGGTACGGGAGCAGCTCACGCGGCTGCGCGAGGCCCTGGCGGCCGCCAAGGACCGGACGGAGCTCGACCCCTTCGACGACGCCATGTTCAACGCCATCCGCTACATGCTCGACCTGTCCGAGACCCACAGCGTCGCGGTCGACAGCCTGCTGAAACAGGTCAGAAAGGTGGAACGCAAGATCCGCTGACCGTCGCGGCGCGGAGTTCCGCGTCGGACCCGGCAGGAGGGCGCCATGACGGCCCGAGACTTCCAGCTCGGCGAAATCCGGATCCGCATCCTGCTCGACGGGGTCTTCGAGACCGGGCGGGACGCGCTGACCCACCGCGGCGGCGAGGCCGCCCGCGCGCGGGTGCTCGACCTGTGGGGCGACCGCCCGCTCCGGGTCGACGTCAACGCCTTCCTGCTGCGCGGCCCCCGCGGCACGGAGCTGGTGGATGCCGGGACGGGCCCGAGCTGGGGCGAGCGGTTCGGCCACGCGCGCGACGCGCTGCGGGACGCGGGGATCGCGCCCGAGGCCGTCGACCGCGTCTTCCTCACCCACATCCACGGCGACCACGCGCTGGGCCTGCTTGACGGCGACGCTCCTTTCTTCCCCCGTGCCGAGGTCGTCGTGCCCGCGGCCGACCTCGGCTTCTTCACCGACGCGGCCGAGCGGGACCGTCTGCCGGAAGCGCGCCGCGCCGGCTTCGTCATCGCGCCGAAGCTGGTCGCGGCCTACGGCGACCGGCTGAAGGCCGTGCCCTTCGGCGACGTGGTGCCCGGCGTCGCGCTGCTGCCCCTGCCGGGCCACACGCCGGGCCAGGGCGGGGTCCTGATGACGGAGCGCGACGAGGCCGCGCTGTTTCTGGGCGACGCGCTGCACCTGGGCGACCTCCAGGCCGCCGACCCCGACGTCGGCCTCGTCTTCGACCTCGATCCCGCGACGGCCGCCGACACCCGCCGCGCGGTCCTGGCCCGCGCCGCCGCGCGGGGTTGGGCGGTCGCCGGGGGGCACCTCGCGGGGTTCGGCCGGGTCGCGGCCGAGGGGAGCGGCTTCCGCATCACGCCCGCGTGACGGAGGGCGCTCTCCGGCCCGGCTGGAGCTTCGCCTTGCGCTCGCCCCCCTCTGCCTTTACCGTTTCGGCGACGTCGGGCCACGGCGGCGCGGGCGTCCCCGCGCCGCCGCTGACCTGCATCGCGGAGCCGATCACGGCCGGACGAGCTCCCCCGTCCGCGTGAGGGCGCCCGTCGAGGCCGGGACGCCAACCCGCCCCCGAGTCGTGCTCTCGCCGTGACCGAAGGGGAACGGGGACAGCGTCCACCCCGCCCCATCCCGTCCAGGTCCCGTGCGTCGTTCCCTCACCCTGATCGCCCTCGCCTTGTTCTGCCTGGCGCCGCTCCGGCCCGCCCGCGCGGTCGAGGCGGTCCGCGTGTCGCTGGACGGCGCGGCCGTCGACCTGACGCCGGTGGTAGAGCGTTTCACCGGCCAGGGGGACCGGATCCAGATCTCGACCGCGCCCGGCGCCGACGGCATCGTGCGGCGCATCGAGGTCGGTGCCAGGCAGAGCGGCACCAAGCCCAACTGGATCGTCTTCGCCCTCACCAACGACACCGACGAGCAGATCGAGCGGCTCCTGGTGGCGCCCCATTTCCGGCTGGTCGGCTCGGGGCTGATCTGGCCCGACCTCGGCGCCACGCGCATCTCGGCCATCACGGCGAGCCAGGGCTTCGCGCCCGAAAGCCAGGACAGCCCCGACGCCGACGTGTTCCGCCTGACGCTCGACCCCGGCGCCACTGTCACCTACGTGGCGGAGCTGCGCACCCCCAACCTGCCCCAGCTCACCCTGTGGGCGCCCGACGCCTACAAGGACCAGAACACCAGCCTCACGCTCTACCGCGGCATCGTCATCGGCATCGCCGGGCTGCTGGCGCTGTTCCTCACCATCGTCTTCGTGGTGCGGGGCGCCGTGATCTTTCCGGCCGCCGCGGCGCTGGCCTGGACGGTGCTGGCCTACGTGTGCATCGACTTCGGCTTCTGGCACCGGCTCTTCGTCGCGGGGGGCGACGCCGACCAGGTGTCGCGGGCCGTGGCCGAGGCGGTGCTGGCCGCGACGCTCTTCGTGTTTCTGTTCGCCTACCTGCACCTCAACCGCTGGCACGTGCGCTACGGCCACATCGGCGCGGCCTGGATCGTGTTCCTCGCGGCCCTGGTCGGCTTCGCGCTCTACGACGCGCCGGTGGCCGCCGGCGTCGCCCGCGTCATGCTGGCCACGGTGGCGGGCATCGGGCTCATCCTCGTGCTGTACCTGTCGACCCACGGCTACGACCGCGCCGTGATGCTGATCCCCACCTGGTTCATCCTGTCCATGTGGGTGATGGCCTCGGGGCTGGCGGTCGAGGGCGTGTTCAGCAACGACCTCGTGTCGCCGGCTCTGATGGGCGGGCTCGTGCTGATCGTGATGCTGATCGGCTTCACCATCATGCAGAACGCCTTCGCGGGCTCGGGCCTCGGCCACGGCGCCGTGTCGGATTCCGAGCGCAAGGCGCTGGCCCTGACGGGCTCGGGCGACATCATCT
>CAXTFP010000472.1:2872-3216 GCA_964243135.1 uncultured Lichenihabitans sp. | reverse complement strand
CAACAAGGTTTCCTGTCAGGGCTCCGCCCTGAAACCCGCCAAAGGGCTCGCCCTTTGGAATCTCATTTATAGATCAGCAGACGACGCCCGCGTCACTCAGCGGCCGCGGCCGTGCTGCCCGCCAGGGCAGCTTCGACGGCAGCCAGCGCCGCCTCGGCCCGGGCGCCGTCCGGACCGCCGGCCTGGGCCATGTCGGGCCGGCCGCCACCCCCCTTGCCGCCCAGCACGGCCGCGCCCGCCCGCACGAGGTCGACGGCGTTGAAGCGCGTCACGAGGTCGGACGTCAACGCCACGACGAGGCCGGCCTTGCCGTCCTCCCCGACGCCCACCAGCGCCACAATCCC
>CAXTFP010000472.1:0-2862 GCA_964243135.1 uncultured Lichenihabitans sp. | reverse complement strand
GAGCCCAGCGCCTGCCTCGCCTCGTCGGCGAGCCCTTTCAGGTCGCGCATGTCGATGCCGGTGACGGTTCGCGCCATGAGGCTCACGCCCGCAACCGTGCGAACCGCGGCCGGGGCTGCCCCGCCCCCGCCGCCGAGCGCGATCCTCTTGCGTGCGTCGGCCAGCTCGCGCTCCAGCCGGCGGCGATCCTCGACCAGCGCCGCCAGCCGCTCGGCCGCGAGGTCCGGCGACGCCTTGAGGAGCTGGGCGAGGTCGCGCAGCCGTCCCCCGTCAGCGTTGAGCCCGCGCCGCGCCGCGTGGCCCGTGCGCGCCTCGATGCGCCTGATGCCCGAGCCGACCGCGCTTTCCCCCAAGATCGACACGAGGCCGATGTCGCCCGTGCGGGCCGCGTGGGTGCCGCCGCAGAGCTCGATCGAATAGAGCGCCTCGGTGGCACCCCGCCCGTCCTCGGGGCGGCCCATGGACACAACCCGCACCTCGTCGCCGTATTTCTCCCCGAACAGCGCCCGGGCGCCGCTGGCGCGCGCGTCGTCGATTGCCATGATGCGGGTCACCACCGGCTCGTTCTGCAGCACGACGCGGTTGGCGATCTCCTCGACCTCGGCCAGTTCCTCCGGCGTGATGGGCTTGGCGTGCGAAACGTCGAAGCGCAGCCGGTCGCCGTCGACGAGCGAGCCCTTCTGGGCGATGTGCGGCCCCAGCACCTGCCGCAGGGCCTCGTGCAATAGGTGTGTGGCCGAATGGTTGGCCCGGATGGCGCGCCGCCGCCCGCCGTCGACCTCCGCCACCAGCGCCGCCCCCAGCGCCACGGCGCCCTCGGCGACCTCCACCTCGTGGATGAAGACGTCGCCGAGCTTCTTGCCCGTGTCGAGCACGCGCAGCCGCACGCCGGGCGCCGACAGCGTGCCGGTGTCGCCGACCTGGCCGCCCGACTCGCCGTAGAAGGGCGTCTGGTTGAGCAGCACCTGCCCCCGCTCGCCCGCGGCCAGGCGCTCCACTTCGCGGCCTCCTGACAGGAGCGCCGTGACGATGCTCTCGGCCCGCTCGGCCGCGTAGCCGAGGAACTCGGTCGGGCCGACGCGGTCGCGGATGCCGAACCACACGGCGTCGGTCGCGGCCTCGCCCGAGCCCGCCCAGGCGCGGCGGGCCTCGGCCTTCTGCCCCGCCATGGCGGACGCGAAACCCTCCTCGTCCACCGTGATGTCGCGGGCGCGCAGCGCCTCCTGCGTCAGGTCGAGCGGGAAGCCGTAGGTGTCGTAGAGCTTGAACGCCACGGCGCCCGCGAGCCGGCCGCCGCTCGCGAGGTCGCGCGTCTCATCTTCCAAGATCGACAGACCGCGCGACAGCGTCTGGCGGAAGCGCGTCTCCTCCGAGCGCAGCACGTCGGCGATGCGCCCCTGCGCCTCGACGAGCTCGGGATAGGCGCCGCCCATGAGCTGCACCAGCGTCGGCACGAGGCGCCACATCAGCGGCTCGGCGGCGCCGAGGAGCTGGGTGTGGCGCATGGCGCGGCGCATGATGCGGCGCAGCACGTAGCCGCGGCCTTCGTTCGACGGGTCGACGCCGTCCGCCACCAGGAAGGCCGAGGCGCGCAGGTGGTCGGCGACGATGCGGTGGCTCGCGGCCTGCGGCCCGTCGGGGTCGACGCCCGTGAGGTTGGCAACCGCGAGGATGATGGTGCGCATCAGGTCGACGGCGTAGTTCGACGTCACGCCCTGGAGGATCGCCGACATGCGCTCCAGCCCCATGCCGGTGTCGATCGAGGGGCGCGGCAGCGGCACGCGCGTGCCCGGCGCGACCTGGTCGTACTGCATGAAGACGAGGTTCCAGAACTCCAGGAATCGGTCGCCGTCCTCGTCGGCGCTGCCGGGCGGGCCGCCGAACACCTGATCGCCCTGGTCGTAGAAGATCTCCGAACAGGGGCCGCAGGGGCCGGTGTCGCCCGCGGCCCAGAAGTTGTCCGACGTCGCGATGCGGATAATGCGGCCGTCCGGCAGGCCGGCGATCCGCTTCCACAGGTCGAAAGCCTCGTCGTCGTCGTGGTACACGGTGACGAGGAGGCGCTCCCTGTTCAGGCCGAAGCCGCCCGTCACGAGCTTCCAGGCATTCTCGATCGCGGTCGCCTTGAAGTAGTCGCCGAACGAGAAGTTGCCCAGCATCTCGAAGAACGTGTGGTGGCGCGCCGTGTAGCCGACGTTGTCAAGGTCGTTGTGCTTGCCGCCGGCCCGCAGGCACTTCTGCGCCGTGGTGGCGCGGCTGTAGGCGCGCCTCTCGACGCCGGTGAACAGGTTCTTGAACTGCACCATGCCGGCGCTGGTGAACATCAGCGTCGGGTCGTTGCGGGGCACGAGCGGGCCCGACGGGACGACCTCGTGGCCGGCCTGGCGGAAGAAGTCGAGGAAGGCCGCGCGGGTGTCGTTGACGCTGGTCATGGCACTGGTGACTCGAAGCTCGAAGGCGCAGGCCCTCGGACGCAAAAAGGGGCACGCGGCCCATTTAGCCGCGCGCCCCCGAACTGTCGAGCGAAGGAGATCCGGCCCGTCACAGGGCCGGCGATGTCGTCACGCCTCCAGGGACGCGTCGTCCTCGTCGCCCTCCGGGCCGCCCGTCTCCAGGATGCGCTCGGCGATGAGGCCCGAGTTCTCGCGGATCGCCGTCTCGACCTTGCGGGCCACGTCGGGGTTGGCCTTGAAGAAGGTTTTGGCGTTCTCGCGGCCCTGGCCGAGACGCTGGCTGTCGTAGGAGAACCAGGCGCCGGACTTCTCGACGATGCCGGCTTTGACGCCCAGGTCGACCAGCTCGCCGACCTTGGAGATGCCCTCGCCGTACATGATGTCGAACTCGACCTGCTTGAACGGCGGC
>CAXTFP010000471.1:0-3217 GCA_964243135.1 uncultured Lichenihabitans sp. | reverse complement strand
CCTCGCGCCCGTGCCGGTGGCCGCGGGCCGGGGCACGGGCGCCGAGCGCCGCGCCGCGGCGCCGCCGGTCCCCTCGATGAACCAGATCCTGGAAGCGATCGTGCGCGATCGGCCAGCGGCGGCGGCGGCCGACGAGCCGCCCGCGCTGCCGCCCGAAGAGCGCGACCTGGCGTTGCGCGCCATCGCGGCCGAGGTCATGGCGGACCCCGACGCCTTCTTCCGCCCCGAGCCCGTGCTGCTCGGCGACTTCCAGGTGCGATGCCGCATCGGCCGGATCGGCGGCACGGTCCCGCCCGCCGAGGTCAAGCTCCACATCAGCGCCGCCCGGGCGGGGCTCGCGCCGGACAGGGCCGCGGGCCCCGAATGGACGCGCGCGCTCGGCGCCGCCCGCGCCATCCCCGAGGACATGCAGGCCGTCTACCTCATCATGGCAGGGGCCGCGCTGGCGGGGGCGCCCTGCCCGTCGGACGGCGAGGTGGCGCGGCGCTGCGGCATGCATTCGGCCGGGCGCGCGCGCTCGCGCATCCGCCACCTCGACAAGGGCGACCTCGTCGTGACGCGCTCCGACATGTCGGGCCAGCGCGTGGCGGTGCTGCCGGAGTTCGGCTGGGAGACGGCGCCCGGCGACCCGAACGCCCCGGCCGTCCTCCCGCCCGCCGAACCGCCGACCGAGGGGCCCGACCTCTTCGCCGCCGGCGGGCGGACGGCCGCCGAGTGAACCCCGACCTGGAGGCCGCCTTGGACGCATCCCCCCGAGCGGCGCGGCCCCTGGGCCCCGCCCTCGACCCTTCCCCCGCCCGCCGCCCCGAGCGCCGGGCGATCGCGGGGCGCTTCGTCCGCCTGGAGCCGCTCGACGCGGCCCGGCACGGATCGTCGCTGTGGCGCCACCTCGCGGGCGCCGACCCCGTCTGGGACTACCTGTTCGACGGCCCCTACCCGGACGAGGCGGGCCTCACGGCCTCGCTGGCCGCCAAGGCGGCCTCGGAAGATCCGCTGTTCTGGGCCGTCGTCGACCGGGCGTCGGGCGACGCGGTCGGCTACGCCACGCTGATGCGGATAGATCCCGCGCACCGCTCCATCGAGGTGGGCAACATCCTGTTCGCGCCGGCGCTGCAGCGGCGGCCGGGCGCCACCGAGGCCATGGCGCTCCTGGCCGGGTACGTCTTCGACGAACTCGGCTACCGCCGCTACGAGTGGAAGTGCAACGCGCTGAACGCGCCCTCGCGCGCCGCGGCGGAGCGGCTGGGCTTCACCTTCGAGGGCGTGTTCCGCCAGCACATGATCGTCAAGGGCCGCAACCGCGACACGGCTTGGTACGCCATGCTGGACGGCGAGTGGCCGGCCGTGCGCCGCGCCTTCGCGCTGTGGCTGTCGCCGGAGAACTTCGACGGCGAGGGACGGCAGCTCCGGTCGCTGGCGGCGCTGCGGGCGGGATAGGGCTCCACGCGGCCTGCCCGGCGCCGCGCGGCCCGGATCCGATCCGCGGGGCGGCTCGTTCCCCTGCCGCGCGGGGCCGCCCTCCCGCGCCGAATCCGGAAGCCCGACGATGATCCGCAACCAGCTCGCCCGCACGCTGACCCGCCTGAGCCTCGTCTGCCTGTTCCCGCCGAGCGCCATCGACAAGGTCGTCAACCGCAAGCAGGCCCTGCAGCAGGCCGAGGGCGGCATCCTGCCCGACCCGGGCGCGCTGCTCGACCTCGCCATCGCGGTCGAGACGATCGCGCCGGTGATGATCGTGGCCGAGAAGGGCGACCGCGAGGCCGCCGCCGTGCTGGCGGGCTTCTGCGCGGTGACGGCCGTGCTCTACCACCAGTTCTGGACCTACGGCGACCTCGCGGCCGAGGGGAAGAGCGAGGGGCGCGAGCACCTGTGGGAGTTCCTGAAGAACTTCGGCCTCGCCGGCGGCCTGATGACGGTGGCGCTGGAACACCGGCCGCGGAAAGCCAAGCCGGCCCGAACCGTGATGGAGAAGCCCCGCCGTCCCCCGCCCGCGCCGCCGGAGCCCGGCCGGCGCTACACGGCCTTCCGCTGACGGCCGGCCGGGATCTTGCCTTTCCACCTCGCCCCGCCCTATCAGCGGCGGGGTCCGCACCCCACGTGTGCCGCCTGAGGCCGGCTTTGAACCGGCTGGAGGATCATCCATGTTCATCGAAACCGAGCAGACCCCGAACCCCGCCACCCTGAAGTTCCTGCCCGGCCGCGCCGTGATGCCGGAGGGCACGCTGGACATCCGCGACGCCGCGGGTGCCGGCCGCTCGCCGCTGGCACAGGCCCTGTTCTCGATCGAAGGCGTGTCGGGCGTGTTCTTCGGCTCGGACTTCGTGTCCGTCACCAAGGCGGGCGGCGAGTGGGCGTGGCTGAAGCCCGCCATCCTCGGCGCCATCATGGAGCATTTCACCTCCGGGGCGCCCCTGCTGGACGAGGGCCACGCCGCCCCGGCCGCCTTCGGCGCAGACGGCGACGAGTTCTTCGACGACGCCGACACCGACACGGTCGACACCATCAAGGACCTGATCGAGACGCGCGTGCGCCCGGCCGTGGCCGGCGACGGCGGCGACATCACCTTCAAGGGCTTCAAGGACGGTATCGTCTACCTCAAGATGAAGGGCGCCTGCGCGGGCTGCCCGTCCTCGACCGCGACGCTGAAGAGCGGCATCCAGAACTTGCTGAAGCACTTCGTCCCCGAAGTTCACGCCGTCGAACAAATCTGATACGGCGGGACGACGGCGTCCGGCCTTCCAGGCGCCGCAGCCCGGCCGCACCGCCGCCACATCCCGTGGCCGCGCCCGCGGGGGCGGACGGGGATGGGCGGTGATCCTGGCGATCGACACGGCACTGGCTGCGACCTCCGCCTGCCTCATGGCGCCGGGCGGCACCGTGCCGGTCGCGGGCGAAACCCTGTTCATGGAGGCGGGCCACGCCGAGGCCCTGCTGCCGCTGGTGGACCGCGTGATGGCGCGGCTGCCCGGCGGGTTCTCGGCCCTCACCCGCGTGGCCGTCACGGTCGGCCCCGGCTCCTTCACGGGCATCCGCATCGGCGTCGCGGCCGCCCGGGCCTTCGGCCTCGCCTGCCGGGTGCCGGTGGTGGGCGTCTCGACCCTGTCGGCGCTGGCCGCCCCGGCCATCGCGGTCGGCGCCCGGCCGCCCATCGTCGCGGCGGTCGACGCGCGGCATGGCAACGTCTTCGTGCAGAGCTTCGGGTCGCGCGGCGAAACGC
>CAXTFP010000470.1:0-3233 GCA_964243135.1 uncultured Lichenihabitans sp. | reverse complement strand
ACGTCGAGCTCCTCGGCGACGATCTGGGCCAGGGCCGTGGCGATGCCGGTGCCGAGGTCGACGTGGCCGTTGTAGGCCGTGACGCGCCCGGCGTCGTCGACCGACAGGAACAGCTCGGCGCCGTGGGTCTCGGGCTCGGGCGAGGCCGCCTCCGGCTCCTCGTGGATCGGCCCGGCCGCGTGGCCGCCGCGCAGCACGAGCAGGGTGCCGTCGCGCCGGAGCTCGTCGCGCCAGCTGGCCGCCTCCGTCCCGCTCACGCCGGGGCCGCCCATCATGCCGGGGTCGCCCGGCGCGCGAGGACCGCGGCGCGGCGCACGGCCCGCAAGATCTCGACGTGGGTGCCGCAGCGGCACAGGTTGCCCGCGAGCTCGCGCCGGATCTCGGCCTCGCCGGGCTCGGGGTTGCGGCGGAGCAGCGCCACGGTCGTCATGATCATCCCGTTGAGGCAGTAGCCGCATTGCGCGGCCTGCTCGTCGACGAAGGCCTGCTGCACGGGGTGGAGCGCCCCTCCCGTGCCGAGCCCCTCCAGCGTTTCCACACTGCGGCCCCGCGCCACCGCGAGCGGCATGATGCAGGAGCGGGCCGGCATCCCGTCCACGATCACCGTGCAGGCCCCGCACTGGCCGAGGCCGCAGCCGTATTTCGGGCCGTTGAGCCGGAGGTCGTTGCGCAGAACGGTGAGCAGGGGGACCGTGCCGGGCAGGTCGAGGCTGACGGCCGCGCCGTTGACCGTGAGGTCGACCGCGCGGGCGCGGGCGCCGCTGCGGGGCGCGGTGGTGGGGCGGTCCATGGAGGCGTCGGCGCCGATCATTCGTACACCAACATCTAAGCACAGCCGGCCGGCGCGCAGAAGCCGGAATCGCCATCCACGAAGCCGCAGGCCGTTACTGTCCGGTCGTCCGCCTGTTCGGTCATCAGCCTGCCTATACCATGGTCATCCTGCACGGAACCGTGCAGAGATCGCCGCGAGCGCCGCACCGCCGCCGGAAAGTCCTTGACAGGTGCGGACGGGCGAGATCTCTTTGTTTGCACACGAATGATCACGCCGCCCGAAGGGAGCCGGTGATGCCCTCACCTCAGGACGCCGCGAGCTCGGCCATCGAGAAGATCCGCTGCGACGCCTGCCCGGTGATGTGCTACATCAAGCCCGGCCAGAAGGGCGCGTGCGACCGCTATGCCAACGAGGGCGGCCTCCTGGTGCGGGTGGACCCCCACGTCGTCCTCGAGCGGGCGCTGGAGGACGGCGGGCGCGTGGTGCCCTTCGGCGCCGGAGCGCTGGACTGGGACGGGACCATCGTGGGCGAGCCTCAAACCTTCGTCACCGCGATCGGGGCCGGCACCACCTATCCCGACTACAAGCCCGCGCCCTTCATCGTGTCGTCGGAGATCGACGGCGTGGACGTCGTCACGGTCGTGACCGAGGGGATCTTCTCCTATTGCGGCGTCAAGGTGAAGATCGACACCGACCGGCACCTCGGCCCCGAGCGGGGCGTGGCGCGGGTGGGCGGCGAAGCGGTCGGCCACGTCACCACGGGCGAATACGGCTCGCAGATGCTGTCGCTCGGCGGCGTGCATCACCTCACCGGCGGCTCGAAGCGGGAAGGCCGCGTCACCTGCGAGACGCTGCTGGCGCTGTGCAACGGCGAGCCGGTCGAGGTCGAGGTCGAGGGCGGCGCCTCCGTCCTGGTCCAGTCGGGCCGGCCCCCGCGCGTCAACGGCGCGCTGGAGGAGCGGATGCGGGTGGGCTGCGGCTCGGCCACGATCGGCATGTTCGCCAAGCAGTGGCAGGGGCTCGTCGACGAGGTGGTGGTGGTGGACGACCACATCACCGGCGTCCTGTCCGAGCACCAGGCCGGCAAGCTCCTCGGCATCCCGGACACGGGCATCAAGCTGAAGGGGCGCCGATCGACCCCGGGTCGCTATTTCCAGGTCGCCGAGCCGGGCACCGGCTGGGGCGGCACCGACATCGCCGACCCGCTCGACATCCTCGGCGCCTTCGACCCCAGGGCGGCCCGCCCGGGCCTGACCGTGCTCATGGTGTCGACCACGGGCGAGCACGCGGGCTTCTACGCGCTCGACGAGGCGCTGCGCCCGGTGGAGCGCGAGCTGCCGGAGGCGCTCGCGCGCTCCGTGGCGCTCATCCGCGAGAACTGCGAGCCGGCGCTGTCGACCGTGCTGTTCATGGGCGGGGCCGGGGGCTCGCTCCGGGCCGGCGTCACCGAGAACCCCGTCCGCCTCACCCGCTCGGTCAAGGACGCGCTGACGGTCGTGACCTGCGGGGGCGCCCCCACCTACGTGTGGCCGGGCGGCGGCATCACCTTCATGGTGGACGTGTCGCGCGTGCCGGCGGGCGGCTTCGGCTCGGTGCCGACCCCCGCCCTCGTGGCGCCGATCGAGTTCACGCTGCGCCTCGACGACTACGAGGCGCTCGGCGGACACATGGGCGAGGTGCGCCCCCTGTCGGAGTTCCGCGGCCCCGGCGACCACCGCCTGCAGGTGCCGCACCGGGCCGACAACCCATGGCCCCTGCTGCCCGATGCGGCCCGGGGCCTGCGGGCCGGAGCGCCGCGCCGGTGAGGCGGCCGCAGATCCGCACCCTGCCCGACGGGCGGCGCCTGCACCTGCAGGACGGGCCGATCGACCTGATCGTCCGGGCCGACGGCGCGCCCTCCGCCGTGGCGGAAGCCTATCGCGTGGCCGCCGAAGCGCTGACCGGGATGCTGGACGCGCTCTGCGAGGAGCTGGAGGTCCTGCGCGCGCCCGCGGGTTCGCGCCCTTCTCCCCTCCGGGGAGAAGGGCGAAGCCCCTCCAGCCCCGTGGCCCGCCGCATGGCGGCGGCGGTGGCGCCCTTCGCGGAGGCCACGTTCATCACGCCCATGGCGGCCGTGGCGGGCGCGGTCGCCGAGGCGGTGCTCGACGCGATGGTGGGGGCCGTCGCGCTCGACCGCGCCTTCGTCAACAACGGCGGCGACATCGCGCTCCACTGCGCGCCCGGCCACGGCTTCACGGTCGGGCTGGTGGACCGCCCCGACCGGCCGAGCCTGTTCGGGCGGGCGAGGATCGACGCCGCGGGCGGCGTGCGCGGCATCGCCACCAGCGGCTGGCGCGGGCGCTCCTTCTCGCGCGGCATCGCGGATGCCGTGACGGTGCTGGCCGGCTCGGCCGCCGCGGCCGACGCGGCCGCCACCGTGGTGGCCAATGCCGTCGACCTGCCCGGCCACCCCGCCGTGCGC
>CAXTFP010000469.1:0-3238 GCA_964243135.1 uncultured Lichenihabitans sp. | reverse complement strand
ACGTGGGGCGGCAGCGTCGAGCGGGCCGCGCCGCCGTGCGCCATGTGCAGCGAGTTGCGCACGACAGGGTCCGCCATCGGGTTGTAGATCGGGGTCGGCGCGGGTGCGGCCGGCAACGCGCGTCCGACCGCCGGCGTGGTGCCCGGGTGCTGCTGCGGCACGGCCCGCCCCGATTGGCCGAGCGGCGTCGTGTCGTCCCCGCCGAGCCCGCCCCAGAACTTCGCGACCGCGTTGGGGTCGAAGCCGGTCTGGAGCATCGTGGTCCGCGGCCCGGACTGGCTCGCCCGCGCGGCGCTGGGCATCGTCGCGGGGATCGAGGCCGGCGAACCCCAGAACGGCGCGGGTGCGGCCGGCGTCGGGCTGGCCTGGCCGTCGACCAGCGCCGCGCCCGGCACGTCGCCGCTCTCCGGGTCGAACGGCACGTCGCCTCCGTCCGCGAAGTGGCCGCGGTGCTGGTCGAGCACATGGAGCGCCGCCACGACGTGCGGCGGCAGGGTCGAGCCCCCCGCGGCGAAGCGCTGGCGGTGGTGCGCGCCCATCATGGCGCGCGGCGAGGCGAGCCCCGGGGTCGCGACCGTGGGCAGCGCGGCCGCGGCGAATGGCGAGCGCGGCAGGCCGACGCTGCCGCCGCGGGCGAAGTCGTCGGACGCGGCTTCGAGGACGTGCGCGGGAATGCTCCTCCGCGGTTGAGGCGCCGGGGTCGGACGAGGGGCGGGGCGCGGTGGGTCTTTCAGCTTGCCGGTGAGCGGGTCGTACCGGTCGTGCCGGTCCTCGTTCGGGTCGGAGTAGGAGACCACGCCTCCGTCCGCATAGCCCCGCCGGGCCATCGTCGTCTTGGTGGCCCGCCCGGGCCGGCGCAGCACCAAAGCCATCAGCGTGCCTTCCTGTCGTCCTGCGCGGCCGCCTCGGCCTGCGGTGCCCGAAACATCGAGTAGCGGCCCAGCCGGCTCGCCAGGGTCACGTGCGAGCCGGTGCCGGCATTGAGCGGCGCATCCATCAGCAGCGTGCGGAAGAAGTCGGGGTCGATGACGGCCCGCTCCAGCACGTCATAGGTGCGCCGCATGCCGGCATCGCGCAGCGCGGTGCGCACCTTGTTGCCCATCGCCAAGCCCGCACCGAGGAGCGCGCCGTGCTCGCCGCCCAGCTCCTCGCCGCCGATCGCCGCCTCGGCCATCTCGCGCAACAGGGAGCCCGAGTGCCCCTTGGGCTCGATCCGCATGGCCCGGATCGCGTCGGCCGCCGTGTTGGGGCTGCCCTTCATCTTGAGGGCGTCCACGCTGCGCTTCTGGCGCATCGTGTCGGCCGACAGGGCGTCCAGCGTGTTCATCTGCCCCTTGTCGAACACCTGCTCCAGCGCCGCGCGCTTCTTGCCGACGAGGTTCTGGAATGTGCCCTTGTTGACCTGCTCCACGCCGGACGCCCCGGCCTCGGTGCCCTCCGACAGACCCCGGCCGAGGATGTGGTCCGCGGCCGCGCGCTTCACGCCCTCAACGGCAGCGGGGTCGACGGAGACCTGCTTCATCAGGCGAGCGAGGCCCGTGACGTTGTTGGCTTCGATCATCCGGCCGACCGCGTCCCGAACCTCCGTCGGGTCCGTCAGGCCGAGGAACTTGCCGGCCGCCGTCGCCTGCAGGGTTCTCAGCGCCTCGGCCCGACCCGCAGCGACCTCGCCGATGGTCTGCGTCGCCCTGGCGGCGCTGCCGAACTTGGCCGCGAGCTGCGGCATGCGGTCCAGCGCCGGCCCGTAGCTCTTCATGAACTGCTGCACGCCGCGGGGGTCGATCGTGCCGTCCGGCCGCTCGGCCTTGGCCTTCAGCAGCGCCGCGGCGTGGTCCGACAGGATCGCATCGGCGTGGTCGTCGCCGATCAGCGACCGCAGCCGGTCGACGCCCTGCGCGCCCGCCTTCCCGGGCGCGAAGAACATCTCCGGCACCGCCGAGGGCGCCAGCGCGGGGCTGTAGGAGCCGAAACGGTCGAGCGCCCGCGCCGCGGTCCCGGCCGTGTCGAACCGGGCCTGGACGTCGCGGGGCAGGGCGCGGAACGCCTCGCCGTACTGGTTGCGCCAGCGCGCGTAGCCCGCCGGGTTCAGCGTGCCGTCGTCATTCAGCGCGGCCTTGCGCAGCGTCGAGGCGGCGTAGTTGTGGAGCATGTCGGAGGCGTCGGCGCTCCCGCCGACGGCACGCCGATAGGCCTGGACGGCCTCGTAGCCCTTCGGCCCGCTCGGGAACACCGACGCCGGCACGGCGCTGTCCGCCATCTTGTAGCTGTCGGCCGTGCCGTCGCTCTTCAGCATGGCGCCGACCGGACCTTTCCGGTAGGTCGCGACATGCTGCTTGAGGGCGTCCTTCGCCTTCGTCAGCGCGTCGGCGTCGTCCTGGCTGAGCGGGGGGCCGGCGGGTGCGGCGTCGGGGATGACGCGGTTGTCGCGTCCGCCTGCGCCTGGCGCGCGGACCGGAGCAGGGGCAGGTTGCCCTCCTTGAGGGCGGCCCGCTCCAGCGCCCGACCCAGGAGCCCGAGCGCCATCGGCGACTTGATCGGCATGTCCGGCGGATTGCCTTGAGCCATAGCGCGCCCTCGCCCCCTGCAGGATCTCATCGGCCGCCAGCGGCTCGCCAAAGAGCCGTGCGCCGGCCCTCTGCTGTTGCGCCTCGCCGATGGCGTCCGACAAGACGGCATTGAGCCGCCCGCGCGAGAACCGGCCATCGAGTTCGTCGCCGTAGCCGGCCTGCAACAGCGTGTGAGCCTCGCGCGATACCGGGTTGAAGGCGTCCGCTTGGTCGACGACGGTGCGGATCGTCTGCCCGGTGGACCGCGCCCGCTGCACGACACGCGCCGCGTCGAGAGCGTGGCCCGACAGGTCCGCCCCGGGGTGCACGTCGCCGGAGTCCACGCCGCGCCGGAGCTGCGCCATGCCGCCGGCGTTGTCCTGGAGCGATCGCCCGAAGGCCGCGATGTCCGGGTCGCCCGTCTCGGCCAGGGAGGTCACGAGGCCGGGATCGCCGTAGCCGGCGTGCAGGAGGGCGGTGCGGATCCGCTGCCCGCCCTCGATCGACAGCGAACCGTCGGCCGCCGCCAGCGCGCCGTGCTCGGCCGCGTCGGGCACCGAACCCATGAAGGACCGGATGAACGGTCGGTTCTCGGCCGAGGCGACATCGCCACCCTGATAGCTCGCCAGCGTGTCGTCGCTCATCCGCCCCGCGTCGGCCGCGGCCTTCTCCGGCACCGACAGGGACAGGAC
>CAXTFP010000468.1:0-3238 GCA_964243135.1 uncultured Lichenihabitans sp. | reverse complement strand
GGCCTCGCCCTGGCGCTGCCCGAGGGCCATGAGGCCCAGGTGCGGCCGCGCTCGGGCCTGGCGCTGCGCCACGGCGTGACGGTGCTGAACGCCCCGGGCACGGTCGACGCCGACTACCGCGGCGAGGTGCAGGTGCTGCTGGTCAACCTCGGCGCCGAGCCCTTCCCCATCGCGCGCGGCACCCGCATCGCCCAGCTCGTGCTGGCCCGCGTCGAGCGCCTTGCCTGGGACGAGGGCGACCTCGACGCCACGGCGCGGGGCGAGGGCGGCTTCGGCTCGACGGGGCAGGCCGGCCCGCGGGAGAACCCGTGAATCTCCTGCCGGAGCGCAGCCTCCTGGCCGTGGCGACCGTGGTGGACATCGCCATGAACGCGCGCGCCGCGCCGGTCTCGGCCAAGGCCCTGTCGGCGCGCCACGGGCGGATGCCGCGCCACCTCGAGACGCTGCTCCAGGAGTTGGTGCGCGCCGGCATCCTCAAGGGCACCCGGGGCCCGCGCGGCGGCTACGAGCTCGCGCGAGAGCGCCGCCGCGTGACCGTGGGCGAGATCCTGCGGGCCGCCGCCCGGGTCGGCGAGCGGGACGCCAAGCCCCGGCCCCGCCCGTCCTTCGTCGAGGCCGTGGTGGCGCCGGCCCTGGCGCCCGCCGGCGACGCCTTCCTGGCGGAGCTCGACCGCACCACCGTGGCCGACATGTGCGCCCGCGCCGAGGCGCTCGGCACCGCGCGCGACGGCGGCCTCGACTTCGCCATCTGAAGGCTGTGATCTCCGAGGGGATCCGTCGGGTTTCCGACCTCATCGCCGGGGGCCGAGGCCTTCGGCGACCCCACTGTTCGCGACAGGAGCGCCCATGAGCCGATCACGCCGCCTTCGCCTCGGCGCCTTCATGCGTCCGGTGACGATCCACACGGGGGGCTGGCGCTACCCCGGCGCCTGGCCGGATGCGAACTTCAACTTCGCCCACCTCAAGCATCTCGCGCAGCGGCTGGAAGCCGCGAAGTTCGACGCCTTCTTCATGGCCGACCACCTGGCCGTGCTGAACATGCCGATGGCGGCGCTCCAGCGCAGCCACACGGTCACGTCCTTCGAGCCCTTCACGCTGCTGTCGGCCCTCGCGGCCGTGACCGAGCGCATCGGCCTCGTGGCCACGGCCTCGACGACCTTCGACGCGCCCTACCACGTCGCCCGCCGCTTCGCCTCGCTCGACCACCTGAGCGGGGGCCGCGCGGGGTGGAACATCGTCACCACTTCCAACCCCGACGCGGCGCTGAACTTCGGCTACGAGGAGCAGATGGACCACGACGCGCGCTACGGCCGGGCGCGCGAGTTCTACGACGTCGTCACGGGCCTGTGGGACAGCTTCGCGGACGACGCCTTCCCGCGCGACGTCGAGTCAGGCCTCTTCCTCGACCCCGACAGGATGCACGTGCTCGACCACCGCGGGTCGAGCTTCACCGTGCGCGGGCCGCTCAACATCGCCCGCCCGGTGCAGGGCTGGCCGGTGATCGTCCAGGCGGGTTCGTCCGAAGCCGGCCGTCGGCTCGCGGCCGAGACCGCCGAGGTCGTCTTCGCGTCCGAGCCGAACCTCGCGGCCGGGCAAGCCTTCTACGCCGACGTGAAGGGCCGCATGCGGGCGCTCGGGCGCGACCCGGACGGGCTGAAGATCCTGCCGGCCGCCCTCGTGGTGGTGGGCGACACGGTCGAGGAAGCGCGGGCGAAGCGCGCGCGGCTCGACGCCCTCGTCCACTACGACAGCGGCATCGGCTCGCTCAACGGCATGCTCGGCACCGACGTGTCGGGCTTCGACCCGGACGGGCCGCTGCCGGACATCCCCGAAACCAACGCCAGCAAGAGCGGCCGCGCCCGCATGGTCGAGATGGCCCGCACCGAGAACCTGACGATCCGCCAGCTCGCCCAGAAGGCCGGCAGCTACGCGGGCCTCGCCTTCGTGGGCACGCCCGGCACGGTCGCGGACGAGATGGAGGAGTGGCTGGACGCGCAGGGCTCGGACGGGTTCAACATCATGTTCCCCTCGGTGCCCGAGGGGCTGGACGATTTCGCCGGCCGCGTGATCCCTGAACTGCAGCGGCGCGGCCTGTTCCGCACCGAATACGAGGGGCGAACACTGCGCGAGAACCTCGGCCTGCGCCGCCCCGCGAACCGCTTCTTCCCGTGACGCCGGGACGCCCGCTTCAGGCGGCGCTGTGCAGCAGGGGAGGGGCCTCGGCGCGGGACCGCGCGAGCAGCGCCGTGGTGGCCTCGGCGGCGGCCGGGCGGCCGAACAGCCAGCCCTGGCCGACGTCGCAGCCGAGGCCGCGCAGCAGCGCCGCGATGTCCTCCGTCTCGACGCCCTCCGCCACCGTGGTCAGTCCGAGGCTGCGGCCGAGCCCGATCACGGCGGAGACGATCTTGCGGCTCTCCTCGTCGTCCGCCATCACTCCCACGAAGCTCGCGTCGATCTTGAGCTTGTCGAAGGGCAGAGACTTCAGGTGCCGCAGGCTGGAATAGCCCGTGCCGAAGTCGTCGAGCGCGAGGCGCACGCCGAGGGCCTTCAACTGGCGGAGCAGCGAGCGCGCCATGTCGAGGTCGCCGACGAGCGCGTTCTCGGTGATCTCCAGCTCGAGCCGGTGGGCCGGCAGGCCGGTCTCCTCCAGGGTCCGGCGGACCATCTCAGGCAGGTCCGGATCCCGCAGCTGCAGGGGCGAGATGTTGCAGGCCAGGGTGATGCCCTCGGGCCAGCCCGCGGCGGCCCGGCATGCCTGCCGGATCAGGTTGTCCGTCATGGTCCCGATCAGGCCGAGGTTCTCGACCACGGGGATGAATTGCACCGGGGACACCATGCCTCGGGTCGCGTGCGGCCAGCGGGCCAGCATCTCCACCCCGATGGGGTGGCCCGTGTCCATCTCCACGAGAGGCTGGAAGTAGGGCACGATCTCGTCATCGGCGACGGCTTGGCGCAGCTCGCTTTCGAACAGGGTCCGGGCGCGGGCCTCCTCGTCCATACCGGTCAGGTAGACGCGGCAGCAGCCGCGGCCGTCGGCCTTGGCCCGCTGCAGGGCGAGGTCCGCCCGGTGCATCAGCTCGCCCACGCCGCCCGCGCCCGGCTGCGCCACCGCGATGCCGACGCTGCCCCCGACCTGTACGGCGATGTCGCCGGGCAGGACGATCTCCTCGTTCAAGGCTTCGATGACGCGCTCGGCGCGGAGCCGATGGCGAGGCGGGTCCGGCGCGAGCTGCGGGAC
>CAXTFP010000467.1:0-3245 GCA_964243135.1 uncultured Lichenihabitans sp. | reverse complement strand
GCCCCACGCCCGCCGGGGCCCAGGCCGCGTCGTCGAAGCCCGGCGCGTCCCAGCCCCGCAGGGCGAGGCGCGCGTCGTAGTGCTCGCCCTTGAGGAGGTCCGAGTAGACCCACGCGCCCCGGGCGATCCGCCACGCGCCGTCGGTGGCGATCACCTCGCTCGTGCCGTCCGCGAAGTCGAGCACCAGCCGGGCGCGGAACTGCGGCTCCGTGCCGTAGATGTGCCGCGGCCGGTGCGGGTAGAAGCCGAGGTAGCCGCTGTACCAGCCCTCGCCGAGCAGCGCGCCCAGGACGTTGTCGCCGGGCCGCAGCAGCGCGGCGACGTCGTAGGTGCCGTAGTCGAGCCGCTTGGCGTAGTCGGTCCAGCCCGGCGCCAGCAGCGCGTCGCCGACGGCTGCGCCGTTGAGCCGCGCCTCGTAGACGCCCAGCGCCGTCGCGTAGAGCCGGGCGCGGACGACCGGCCCGTCGACGCGGAAGGCCCGGCGCAGGTGGGCGACGGGGCGCGCGCGGTGCTTGTTGCGGTAGGGGGCATCGGCCGCGGCCGCGACGAAGCGGCGCGGCACCGCGGCCGGGCCCGTCAGCCAGGCGGCGTCCCAGGGCTCGTCGAGCAGTCCCGTCTCGAACGGGGCCGGCGCCGCGAAGCCGGAGGGCCGCCCCGCCTCGTCCCACACCCGCACGCTCCACCAATAGCGCGTGCGGGGCCGGAGCGGCGCGCCCGCATAGGCGTGGTCGAGGGTCTCGCGCGAGTCGGTCGGGCCCGCGTGCCAGTCGAGCCCCTCGGTGCCGGCAAGCCGCGCGGCATCGGCCGCGACGCGGATCTCGAAGCGCGTCTGGCGCCGGTCCCGCCCCTCGCCCTCGACGATCCAGCCGAGGCGCGGGGCCGTCTCGTCGAGCCCGAGCGGGTCGACGAGGTGTTCGCAGGTGAGGCCGGAGGGCTGCAGGGTGTCCAGGCGGGTCGGGCTCCGGCGAAAGGCGCGTGCCGGATAGGGCGCCCATGGTCGCCATCATATGGCGCCGTCACCGCGGTCGGGCGAGGGCCATCGCCGGTTCACGGCGCGCCGGCCGTCCGCCCCTGCGCCCGGTCGGCGGCGTAGAGCGCCAGCCCCGAGGCGACGGACTGGAGCGGGTGGGCCGCGTGGAGCTTGGCTTCGCCGAAGCGCTCGACGAAGAGCCGCCGCACTGCCGGCACCTGCGAGGTGCCCCCCGTGGTGAAGACCGCGTCGATGTCGCCGTAGCCCAGGCCTGCGCGGGCCAGCGTGCCATCGGCGGCAGCAGCCATGCGGGCGAGGTCGGGGGCGATCAGGTTCTCGAAGTCGGCGCGCGTGACCTCGGCGTCGAGGCGGATGCCGGCATGGGCGAAGTCGAGCCGCGCCGACTCGGCCTCGGACAGCCGGACCTTGACGGCGCTGATCGCCTGATAGAGCTCGAAGCCGAGGTCGAGGTCGATGAAGTCGATCAGCCGCTCCATCGTGACGGCGGCGTCGCTGGCCGCCGCGAGCTTCTTCAGCTCCGCCATCGTGGCAGGCGCCTTCAGCCACGAGAGCCGGTGCCACTGGCTGAAGGACGCGTGGATGTAGGCCGGGATGGGCAGCAGCTTGTCGAAGGACCTGTAGTGCGAGCCCTTGCCGAGCTGCGGCGCCACGTAGCGGTCGATGAGCCGGTAGTCGAAGGTGTCGCCCGCGAGGCCGACGCCGCCATGCGCCAGGGGCGTAGCCTCCGAGCGCCCGCCCGCCCGCGCGAAGCGGATCACCGAGAAGTCCGACGTGCCGCCGCCGAAGTCCGCCACCAGCACGGTCTCGTCGCGGCGGAGGTCGCGGGCGTACCAGTAGGCGGCGCCGAGCGGCTCGTAGGCGAGCTCGACCGCGCCGAAGCCGGCCGCCGCGAAGGCCGCGCCGAGCCGGGCCACCGCCAGCGCCTCGTCCGGATTGTCGCCCGCGAAGACCACCGGGCGGCCCGCCACCACGCCGGCCTCGCCGGTGCCGGCCAGCAGCGCGTCGCGCTCCGGGGCGAGGTGGTGGAGGAAGGTCGAGACCAGCTCCTCGATGGTGAAGCGGCGGCCGTAGAGCCGCGTGTCGGTGAAGGCGCGGCTGCCGAGATAGGTCTTGATGGACTGCACGAAGCGCCCGGTGCCCGAGCCCGACAGCGCGTGTTCCAGCGCCTGGGGGCCGCCGGCCGAGCGGACGAGGGCGCGGGGCGCGCGGCCCTCGCTCCAGAAGGCCAGCGCCGTGCGGAACACGCCGACCTCGCCGGCCGCCGAGGGCCAGGATAGGCTGCGCACCCGCCCATCCGCCTCGGCCACGGCGACGGCGCTGTTGGTGGTGCCGAAATCGATCCCGACCGCGCGCATGGGCCCTCGACGCCTCGCTGACAAAGAAAAGGCCCGCGCGGGGTCGCCGCGCGGGCCGTGGATGGGAGTGACGATGAGGGCCGCCGAAGCCCCGGCGGCCGTCAGGCTGCGGAGGAGCCTACTTCTTCTCGCCCTCGGTGCGGGCGCGCAGCGCGGCGCCTAGGATGTCGCCCAGCGAGGCGCCGGAATCCGCGGAGCCGTAGGCCGCGATGGCCTCCTTCTCCTCGGCCATCTCCAGGGCCTTGATGGACAACGACACCTTGCGGGCCTTGCGGTCGAACAGGGTGATGCGGGCGTCTACCTTCTCGCCGACGGCAAAGCGCTCGGCGCGCTGGTCGTTGCGGTCGCGCGCCAGCTCGTTGCGCTTGACGAAGGCCACGAGGTCGGTGCCGACAATCTTGACGTCGATGCCGCCCTCCTTCACCTCGACCACCTCGCAGGTGACGATGGCGCCCTTGCGCAGGTCGCCCGAGGTGCCCGGCTCCTCGCCGGCCTTGGACACGAAGGGGTCCCCTGCCAGCTGCTTGATGCCGAGCGAGATGCGCTCCTTCTCGACGTCGACGTCGAGCACCTGCGCCTTGACGACGTCGCCCTTCTTGTAGTCGTCGATGGCTTGCTCGCCGGGGCGGTTCCAGTCGAGGTCGGACAGATGGACCATGCCGTCCACGTCGCCGTCGAGCCCGATGAACAGGCCGAACTCGGTCTTGTTCTTGACCTCGCCCTCGACCTCGGTGCCGACGGGGAAACGCTCCGAGAAGGACTCCCACGGGTTCGACAGGGTCTGCTTCAGGCCGAGCGAGATGCGGCGCTTGATGGCGTCGACCTCCAAGACCTGGACCTCGACCTCCTGGCTGGTGGAGACGATCTTGCCCGGGTGGACGTTCTTCTTCGTCCAGGAC
>CAXTFP010000466.1:0-3249 GCA_964243135.1 uncultured Lichenihabitans sp. | reverse complement strand
CCGGCCAACTTCCTCGACGTCGGCGGCGGCGCCACGAAGGAGAAGGTGACGGCGGCGTTCAAGATCATCACGGCCGACCCCAACGTGAGGGGCATTCTGGTCAACATCTTCGGCGGCATCATGCGCTGCGACGTCATCGCCGAGGGCGTGATCGCGGCCGTGAAGGACGTGGGCCTCGCCGTGCCCCTGGTGGTGCGGCTGGAGGGCACCAACGTGCAGCTCGGCAAGGACATCATCTCGAAGTCGGGCCTCAACGTCATCCCGGCCGACGACCTCGACGACGCCGCCCAGAAGATCGTGACGGCCGTGCGCGAGGCCGGCGGCACGGCGCATTCCGTGACGCCCTGAGGCACTGCGACGGGAGAGTGGAGATGACCGCGCTCACCATCGACGTCGACGATCGCCTCATCGACGCCCTGCGCGACGCCGCCGCGCGGCGTCGCACGACCGTCGATGCGGTCGTCGGCGAGTGCCTTCAGGATCTGGCCGACAGGGTGGAGCAGGACGAGACCGGCATCGCCGAGGCCCGCCGGGAACTCCTCGTCCTGATGGAGACCTCGACGGGTCGCCTCGGACCGGACTATCGATGGAATCGCGAGGAGCTTTATGCAGGTCGCATGTTTCCTCGACACCAACGTCCTGATCTACGCGGCCCTGGGGAGACGGGATGACCCCCGGAAGTATGCCGTCGCCAAGGGGATCGTCGCGAGCGAGCGGTTCGGCCTGTCTGGGCAGGTGCTCGCGGAATTCTACGTCAGCGTCACCCGGAAGCCGGAACTCTCGCTCACCGCCGACGAAGTGGACGGCTGGATGGCCATCCTCGGCCGGTTCCCGACCGTGTCGGTCGACGGCGCGCTCGTGGCCGCGGCGATCGCCTGCGCCCGCCGGTTCCAGATCCACTACTACGACGCTGCCATCATCGCGGCGGCGGAGCGCCTCGGGGCCGGAATCCTCTACACCGAAGACCTCAACCATGGGCAGCACTACGGTTCGGTGCTGGTCCAGAACCCCTTCCGCGATCCCTGATCGCCATCCGGAACTCGCCGCATGTCCGTCCTGATCGACCACACCACCAAGGTCCTGTGCCAGGGCTTCACCGGCAAGAACGGCACGTTCCATTCCGAGCAGGCGCTGGCCTACGGCACCGCCATGGTCGGCGGCACCTCGCCGGGCAAGGGCGGGCAGACCCACCTCGGCCTGCCGGTGTTCGACACGGTGGCCGAGTGCCGCGACACGACCGGCGCCGAGGCCTCGGTGATCTACGTGCCGCCGCCGGGGGCGGCCGACGCCATCCTGGAGGCCGTCGCGGCCGGGATCCCGCTCATCGTGTGCATCACCGAGGGCATCCCGGTGGCCGACATGATCAAGGTCAAGCGCGCCCTGTCGGGCTCGAAGTCGCGGCTCATCGGCCCGAACTGCCCGGGCGTGATGACGGCCGGCGAGTGCAAGATCGGCATCATGCCGGGCAACATCTTCAAGCCGGGCTCAGTCGGCGTCGTGTCGCGCTCCGGCACACTCACCTACGAGGCCGTGTTCCAGACCACCGCCGAGGGCCTGGGCCAGACCACCGCGGTCGGCATCGGCGGCGACCCCGTGAAGGGCACGGAGTTCATCGACGTGCTCGAACTCTTCCTCGCCGACCCCAGGACCGAGTCGATCATCATGATCGGCGAGATCGGCGGCGCGGCCGAGGAGGATGCGGCCCAGTTCCTCGCCGACGAGGCGAAGCGCGGCCGCCGCAAGCCCACCGTCGGCTTCATCGCCGGCCGCACCGCGCCCCCCGGCCGCCGCATGGGCCACGCCGGCGCCATCATCTCGGGCGGCAAGGGCGACGCCGAGAGCAAGATCGCCGCCATGGAGGCCGCCGGGATCAGGGTGTCGCCCTCGCCGGCGCGCCTCGGAAAAACCCTCGTGGACGTCCTGAAGGGCTGAACCGGGCCGGGCGCCGCGCTTCCATCGGGGCCGTCCAGCGCCTATCTAGTGAGCAGCGGCGGGGCGGCCGACGCGACCCTCGGTGGCAGGGCCCCCGGCCCCCGCCGATCAAGGAACACCATCTTCATGTCACAGCGGGACGACGAAGCCCTCCTCGGATCGAGCTTCCTGTCTGGCGTCAACGCCAGCTACCTCGAACAGCTCCAGGCCCGGTACGAGACCGATCCCGGCAGCCTCGACCCCGAGTGGCGGGCCTTCTTCGACACGCTGGATGACGACCGCGCCGACGTGGTCAGGAGCGCCGAGGGCGCCTCCTGGAAGCGCCCCGGCTGGCCGGTGCTGGCCAACGGCGAGGCCACGGCCACGCTCGACGGCAACTGGGGCGTGCCGGCCGAGGCCGCCGTCGCCGGCAAGATCAAGGCCCGCGCCGAGAGGCCCGCCGAGACCAGGGCGCCTGACGCGGCCCCGGCACCGTCGGCCGCCGCCGGCATCTCGGACGAGGACCTGCGCCGCGCCACGCGCGACAGCCTGCGCGCCCTGATGATGATCCGCGCCTTCCGCATGCGCGGCCACCTCCACGCCAACCTCGACCCCCTCGGGCTCGAGCCGGAGCGCGAGAAGCAGGAGATCTCGCCCGAAGCCTACGGCTTCACGGAGGCCGACTACGACCGGCCGATCTTCATCGACAACGTGCTGGGGCTCGAGACCGCGACCGTGCGCGAGATGCTCGACATCCTGCGCCGCACCTATTGCTCGACCATCGGCTTCGAGTTCATGCACGTGTCGGATCCGGACGAGAAGGCCTGGATGCAGCTGCGCATCGAGGGGCCGGACAAGTCCATCTCCTTCACCCGCGAGGGCAAGCGCGCCATCCTGAACAAGCTCGTCGAGGCCGAGGGCTTCGAGAAGTTCCTGGACGTGCGCTACACCGGCACCAAGCGCTTCGGCCTCGACGGCGCCGAGGCCATGATCCCGGCCCTGGAGCAGATCATCAAGCGCGGCGGCGCGCTCGGCGTCAGTGAGATCGTGCTCGGCATGGCGCATCGCGGCCGGCTCAACGTGCTCAGCCAGGTGATGGGCAAGCCTCACCGCGCCATCTTCAACGAGTTCAAGGGCGGCTCGGCCTCGCCGAGCGAGGTCGAGGGCTCGGGCGACGTCAAGTACCACCTCGGCGCCTCCTCGGACCGCGAGTTCGACGGCAACAAGGTGCACCTGTCGCTGACCGCCAACCCGTCGCACCTCGAGATCGTCGACCCCGTGGTGCTCGGCAAGGTGCGGGCCAAGCAGGACCAGCTCAACGACCAGGTCGAGCGCGAG
>CAXTFP010000465.1:1754-3253 GCA_964243135.1 uncultured Lichenihabitans sp. | reverse complement strand
CGCGTCGACCGCCCCGGCCGCCAGCGTCGCGGTGTCGGCCGCCACGAAGGGATCGGCCCGCGCGGCCGCCGCGGGTTCGAGCCCGGGCCGGCGGCTGGCCGCGACGCTCCGCTCCAGGAGGTCGGCCTTGGCGTCCCGCTCCTCGGCCGCCGCCGACAGGGCGGCCCAGGCGGCCCCCACCACGAGCGACGCAGTGAGCAGCAATCCCCCGAGCAGGAGGGTCGCACCGAGCGGCCGGCCGAGGGTGATGGAGAAATTGGCCGTCACGGCGCGGCCCTCGCGATCGGGATCGCGCCGGTCGCTCCCTCGCCCGGCGGCGATCCCGCGTGGTCGGACCGCGGCGGCAGGATCCGCATCTCCAGGCTGAACCGGTCGCCCCCGCCCGACTCGGCCTGCGTCGTGGCGGACCCGAAGGCGACGTCGGCGAAGGCGCCCGCGGTTTCGAGCGCCGGCACCAGGGCCGAGGGGTCGGTGGACACGCCCGCCACGGTCACGCGGTCGCCGTCGATCGACAGGGCCGTGAGATGGGCCGAATCGGGCACGGCGGCCGACAGTGCGTCGATGACCGCGATCGCCAGGGGGCGGGTGTCGCGCAGCGTCCTGAGCCGGGCCGAGGCCTCGCCGCCGGGATCGCTGCCGCGCCGCGCCCGCGCCAGAACGGCCTTGCGTTCGGCGAGGACGCGATCCTGATCGTCGATGTCGGCGCGCACGAGGCCCGCCTGCCATTGGAGGTAGCCCAAAATCGCCGCGACGAGGAGCACCGCTCCCCCCAGTCCCCACACGACGCCCCGCCGCAACGACGCCGCGAGCTTCGGCCGGCCGCCGAGCGCGATGGCGCAGGCCCCCGCGGGGTCTGCCGAGGAGCGGAGCCACACGCGGCGCGGGTGGAGCGGGTCGAGCCCCGCGAGGGCGCGGGCCACGAGGCGCTTCGGCACGAGCGCCACGCCGACGGCGATGCGGGTCGGGTCGTCCGCGACCGGGCTTTCGAGGATGCGGTAATGCGTGTCGCCGACCCGCCAGGGCGTGATGCGCTCGATCTGGTGGCGCACGAAAGCGTCGAGGAAGGGTCGGCTCGCCAGGGCGACGGGGTCGAGGTCGCGGCGGAACAGCCAGGCGGCCGGCACGACGACGTCGATGGCAGCCCCGGACAGGCGGCGCGCGACGTCGGGCGGGTCGAAGGCGGGTGGGCCGTCGCTCCCGACGAGCCGGCCGACGCGCGTGCCGCGCGGGTCGACGATCGCGGCCTCGCCGTCGCCGAACTCCAGCCGGTGGGGCGCTGTGCGCCGGGCGTGGTCGACCAGCCAGAGCAGGGCCTCGACGAGACCCTCGACGAACCAGATCCAGGCCCCCCGCAGCTTCGTCAGCATTCCCCCATCCTGGATCCTCGCGGCGACCCGCCGGCAGCCGTCACGACAGCTTGCGCCAGGACACGACGACCGGCACGGCCCCCGCGTCCCCGGCGCCGGGCGCGGCCGGACGAGCGGCACCCTGGCGGGGGG
>CAXTFP010000465.1:0-1744 GCA_964243135.1 uncultured Lichenihabitans sp. | reverse complement strand
CCGCTGGCGCCCAAAGCCGCCTGCGGCAGGGCTGCACCCTGGCGGGGCGGCGGCGCCAGGATCATCTCGTAGCGGCGCTCGAAGCGCTTCGCCACCCTCACCCGCACCACCGCCCGCACGGCGCGGGAGTCATTGAAACCCACGAAGTCCCGCGCCGGCACCGGCAGCAGGTCGAGGGCCGAGTCCTTGCTGACGAAGCCGCGGCGGCGGCGCTCGATATAGTCGTCGGCGCGCTCCTCGCCCCCGAGCAGGGCCAGGAGGACGGGCCGCCCGGCCAGGACAGGGTCGACCGTCGCGGCCCCGTTGCTCACCGTGAGGAAGGGCAGCGCCCGTTCCACCGCGGCCTCGGACAGGCCCCAGGCGCGCGCCACCTCCGAAGGATGGCGGATGGCGAGCGGCTGGACCGCCGCGACTGGCTTCGCGGCGGGCCCGAGCGCGTTCACCTGCGCCCGGAGAGCGGCGAGGCCTCCCGCGGAGGGATCGTCCCCGGAGTCGGAAGCCGTCACGGGCTTCGCCCGCTCGGCGGCTTCGGCCCGGAAGCGGGTGATCGTCGCGACCGCGGCCTCGGCCTCCGCCGGATCGACCCCGACGGCGGCCAGCAGGGCGCCGATGAAGGACGGTGACGCGAGGTTGACGTCGACGCGCGCCGATTCCGACAGGTAGTCGACCGTGATGTCGCCGCCGGGCAGCCGCACCGCGACGGCGCCACCCCGCCTGGCGGCGTCGTCCCCCGTGGCGAGACGGTAGGCCAGCACCTCGGCGGCGGAGCGGCCGAGCTCGTCGGCCCTGACCCCGTCGGCGAAGACCGCGGCGGCCCGCACGCCGCTCAGACTCGTCCGCATGGCGGAGGCCGCGAGGGCCGCCAGGAAGGACGAGAACAGCAGCACGACAAAGAGCGCCGCGCCGCGGCGGGAATCGCCGTCGCGCAGAACGCCATCGCCCGTCACCACGGCAGCAGCCCCGCGGCGTCGCGCAGCGGGGGCGCCAGCACGAAGACCAGCCAGGCGGTGGGCGCCATGAAGGCGCCGAAGGGCACGGCCGTGTCGCGCAGGGACCCGGCCCTGTGCGTCGCGAGCAGCGCCGCGACGGCGCCGAGCGCCGCGATCTCCAGCGCCAGCGCGGCATCGGCCGGCGCGAGCCAGATGGCCGAGGCGCCGGCGAGCTTGACGTCGCCGAAGCCGAGCGCGTCCCGCCCGAAGCGCCGGAACAGGGAGCCCACGAGCGCGAAACTCGCGAAGCCCGCCGCCCCCGTGGCCAGAGCCCCTAGGCCGGACAGCGCCGCCGCGTCCTCGCCGGCCAGCCAGGGCGTGCCGGCCGCCACCGCGACGCCGAGAACCGCGATGGCGAGCGAGGCTCCGTCCGGGATGATGAAGTCGCGCAGGTCGGAGCGCACCACCGCCACCACGGCCCACCACCATCCCAGCACGGCGACGAGCACGAGCGACGGGGCGGCCCGCCCGTCCGGATCGGCCGACAGGACCGCGGGGGCCAGCACCGCCGCAGCGAGCCCCCAGCCGAGCGGCAACGCCATCCACCAGGATCCGACATCCGGGCTGCTCGCGTCCGTGGGGGCCGTCATGGCGCAGCGCGTCAGTAACGGCGGACCAGCGGCCTGTCCGGCGCGTGCTGCATGGACAGGAGCCGGTCGTGGAACTCTTCCGTCACCTGCTGGGCGTCGGCCGCGTTGGAGATGATCTGCGGCTTGATGAAGATGATGATCTCGGTGCGGTTCACGGCCGAGTCG
>CAXTFP010000464.1:0-3260 GCA_964243135.1 uncultured Lichenihabitans sp. | reverse complement strand
CGTACATCGTGGCGAACACCGCGAGCTGGAAGAAGCGCGCCCACAGCCGGTTGCGGCCCGCGACGAGATCGGGGTTGGCGCGCATCAGCAACGCGAACGCCTCGCCGTGGCGGAACTCGTCCTCGCACCACTTCTCGAACCACAGGAAGATCGGGTGGAAGCGCAGCTCCGCGTGGCGCTCGAACTGGCGGAAGATGGTGATGTAGCGGGCGTAGCCGATCTTCTCCGACAGGTAGGTGGCGTAGAAGATGAACTTCGGCTTGAAGAACGTGTACTTCTTGGCCTTCGTCAGGAAGCCCAGGTTCAC
The DNA here is from genome assembly GCA_964243135.1 of uncultured Lichenihabitans sp. GTDB lineage: Bacteria > Pseudomonadota > Alphaproteobacteria > Rhizobiales > Beijerinckiaceae > Lichenihabitans. The sequence goes on along the minus strand of CAXTFP010000464.1, from coordinate 2,953 downwards.
GCCGATGTTGAAGTCCTTCAGCGTGTCGTTGATGAAGCCGGCGTGGCGGGCCTCGTCGCGGCTCATGTAGGTGAACAGCTCCTTGATGTCCGGGTTGCGGCCGCGGCGCTTCATCTCCTTGTACAGGATGCAGCCGGAGAACTCGGCCGTGAGCGAGCTCACGAGGAAGTCGACGAACTCGCGGCGCAGCCCCTCCGGCAGGGACGCGAGGTCGACCGCGTCCCAGGCCTCGGTGCGGCGGAAGTGCGAGCGGTTGGGGTCCGACTTCATCTCGGCGAGCAGCGCGTCCCACTCGGCCCTGACGCTCGACACGTCGGTGCGGTCGAGCTTGGCGAAGTCCGTCGTGTAGAAGCGCGGCGCGAGCAGCGTGTCTTCCCGGGCCATGCGGTCCGTCTCGCCCATCGCGGGGGCGCCCCCCGCGCGTCCGGCCGTGATGGCGCTCATCGGATGGTTTCCCCTGAGAAGCTGAACTCGCACAGTTCCATGAACTCGAAATCGCCCGTCAGCCGCGTCCACAGCCGGGCGAGCGGGCCGGCGCGGCGGGTGGTGGCGCGGCGGCGCAGCAGGCGGCACTCGCCGAAGGGCACCGACACGGGGTGTCCGGGCACCAGCACCTCGTCGCCCGGGTGCACCACCACGCCGCCGTCGAGCCGCAGGTGGGCGTGCAGGGCCTCGAAGGTGTTCTGCACGTCGAGGGTGCAGGACACCTCGACGGTCTTCCGCGCGAAGACGGACGGGAGCGTCACGGCGCGGCCTCCCCGCCCAGGAACTGCGCGAAGGCCTGGACCTGTGTGGGGCCGAAGGCGCGCAGGTCGACGTTCTGCCGCGTGCCGAGGTCCTGGAGCCAGACCCCGCCGTCCCGGTCCGCCGAGATGCGGAAGTCCCCGACGCCGGGCTCGCCGTGGCGGGTGCGGTTGCGCACGAGGCCGCGCACGGTGGCGCGGACGAAGCCGGCCTCGCCGGCCGGGAACCGGCTCACCACACGGCCCGACCCGGCCTCCATCACGGTGAGCACGCCGTCGTCCCCGTCGGCGAAGGAAAGGTCGCGGCTCGCGACCGGCACGGGCGCGGGGGCGGCCGTGACGCCGACCCCCGTGGCGCGGGCGCCCGCGCAGAGCAGCACGGCCGCGACCATCAGGGACAGGCCGCCGATGATGACGGGGCGCGGCAGCGGGTGGCTGGGATCGGGGTAAGGGTCGAGCACGAAGCCCTTGGGCGCGTCCATGCGATGCTCCCTCACGCCGCCGCCGAGGCGGTGCCGGCCGCCCCGTAGGCAGGTTCGCCCACCGCGGAGCCCGAACCCGGTCGGACCTCGCCGGCGAGGGCCGACACCGGCTAGGGCGCCGTGCCGCCAGCCCGGGCGTCGCGCTCGGCCTCGGCCCGCAGGGCCGAGGCGAAGACGGCCTTCACGTCCTCGGCGTCCCGCACGGCCCGCAGCATCGGGGCGGCCGGGAACAGGTGCCAGGGCCGCGCATAGGGCCAGAGCTGGTGGAAGCTCAGCCGCCCGCTCCGCGGCAGCGTGATGGCGAGGTCGCCCCGGCCCGCGAAGCCGCGGCGCACCCGCAGGGCCTCGACGTCGCGCAGCGGCACGTTGATGAGGGCCGGCAGCGCCACGCCGTAGCGCATGACGAGGCGCCGGTCTGTCAGGGTGAAGACCGTGGCGCGGGCCGACAGCCAGGCCAGCAGCGCCACCAGCCCCAGCGCCACGCCGCAGGGGATCAGCACGGCGGACGCGTTGGACAGGGCCTCGGCGCGGGTGCCGCCGTCGTGCAGCGTCGTGGCGAGGTGCCACGTGCCGATGACCGCGAAGTAGAGCGCCACGAACGGCGCGTGGAAGGCGTCGAGCGCCAGGTGCCGCCAGTCGGGCTTGCCGCGCCACAGGACCGTTTCGCCGGCCGGCAGGTCGGAGGCCGCGATCTCGCGCGGGATGTCGCTGAACTCGTTCATCCTTGAGTCCCCTTCTCCAGGGCGCGGCTGTAAAGGTGCCCGCCGGCGAAATAAGCGTTGATGCGGTCTTCCTCGCGGAAGGTGATGACGTCCGGGGAGGCGAGGCGCGGCACGCGCGCGAACTGCGGCGCCGTGAGCATGCCCACGACCGCCATCTTGTCGCGCGGGCGCAGGTCCGCGAAGGCGACCGGCAGGATCACCCGGTCGCCGCCGAAGGGGGCTGCGAGCTGGACCTCGAAGTAGCGTCCGAAGAGCTCGGACAGGTTGATCCATAGGTCGCAGATGGTGCCGACCCGGGTGCCGTCGCGCGTCACCACCTCCATGCCCACGGGGTCGGTCTCGCTGCCCTCGACGGCGTGCTCCGGGAGCTTGCGCAGCGGCACGATGTTGGGCTCGCCGTGCCACGTCATGTCGGGCACCTCCTCCTTCAGGGCGTAGGAGGCCGGGCCGATGCCGTCGACCAGCGGGTCGCCGGTCGGCACGAGGGGCGCGCCGGGGAAGGAATGGGCCGGCACCAGGAGGCCCGTCAGGTCGCGCTCCTGGCGGGGGCCGGGCGCCGACACGGGCTCGCCGAACTTGCGCAGGAACACCTTGGCCTTGGGCATGGGCGGGAAGCCCACGACCTTCACCCGCCCGCCGCTGCGGTCCGTCCGGTCGGACTCGAGCGGGTAGCCCTCGCGCTTGTCTTCCTGGCGGAGGTGGAAGATCAGCCCGAAGAAGAACAGCAGGAACAGGATGAACATCACTTCCGGGACGTCAATCTGTTCGGTGAAGGAGACGTGGTGCGGCATGGCGATGGCCTCCGGGGTTCAGACGGGGCGGGCGAGGTCGGGACTCGCCCGGCGGGGTGACGCGGCGGGGAAGCGGACCATCGGCCCGATCACCGCGAGGCCCGCGAAGAGCAGGCCGATCTCGACGTGGTAGACGATGCCGTAGCCGGCCGAGGCGTCGCCGAGGGCGGGTCCGAGCGCGCCCGAGGCCGCGAGGCTGCCGAACAGGTCGCGGG
>CAXTFP010000463.1:0-3279 GCA_964243135.1 uncultured Lichenihabitans sp. | reverse complement strand
GTCGAACTGCGTCATCCAGTGGCCCGGCACGCCGTCCGCCACGGCCTCGGTCTGCTTGTAGGGGCCGAACTGCCCGCGCGACGTCTCGACGACGGCCTCCGGCACCGTGCCGAAAGGCAGGGACGCCAGCGGGCCGCCGAGGAACTCGACCAGGAACTTGCGCACGCCCGGCGGGCGCGGCTGGCCGGGCTGGCCGCCGCGGCCGAGCCGCGTCGCCGTCACCTTGGCGAGGGCGGGCGGGAAGGGCTCGGAGGCGAGCCAGTGCTGCCTGTATTGGAACGCATAGGCGTTGCCGGCCTTGGCGGGCTCGGCCGGCACCCAGGTGGCCACGACGTTGTCATGGATCTCGTCGTCGGTCGGGATCTCGATGAGCTGCACGGCGCCGTGGCCCCAGTCGCCCTGCGGCTCCACCCACACGCTCGGGCGCCGGTCGTAATAGACGCCGTCGACGTAGTGGTCGAACACGCGGTCGCGCTGCACCGTGCCGAAGCCCTTGGGCGAGGTGTCCGAGAAGGCCGAGGCTGTGGTGCGGTCGGGGTTGTTCAGCGCGCGCCACAGGCGCTCGCCCCCGCCGGTCCACAGCGACAGCCCGTCGGAATCGTGCACCTCCGGCCGCCAATCGATCGCGGTCGGCTTCGCGGTCTCGGAATACCAGTACATGGTAGTGAGCGGCGCGATGCCGAGCCGTGCCACGTCGCGCCGCAGGTGCAGCGTGTGGTCGACCTCGATGATGACGCCTGCCCCCCGCGTCATCAGGAACCGGTAGGCGCCCGTCACCGAGAGGCCGTCGAGCAGCGCGTAGACCGTGAGGCTGTCGCCCCCGCCGGCCGGCGTCTCGATGTAGAACTTGGTGAAGTCCGGGAACTCCTCGGGCCGGTCCGCGACGGCGGTGTCGATCGCCACGCCGCGGGCCGACTGGCCGTACTGGTAGAGTTCGCCGATGGCGCGGAAGTAGGAGGCGCCCAGGAAGGCCGCCCAGTCGTTCTTGCGCCAGTCGAGCTTGCCGCTGCGCGGCTCCTGCACCCGGAAGCCCGCGAAGCCGATGCCCTTGGGCAGCTCTCTGGCCGGCGACCCGGGCGGGATGTTGAACATCGACTGGTCGTAGACGATCTCGCGCGACGTCCCGTCCGCCACCACCAGCATGTCGACGGATTTGGCGAAGAACATGCCGAGATGGAAGAACGTGACGGGGAAGGCGCCGGGGCCGTCGGCGAACAGGGCCTCGTCCGTGTTGAACGTGACCTTGCCCCATTCCTCGTAGTTCAGCTTGGCGACCGTGTCGTGGGCCGGCAGCATGGGCGGCCTGTAGGGCTCGGCCGCCATCGCCTCGGCCTGCCGCTTCAGGAGGTCGAACGAGAAGGGCTTCGGGTCGGCGAGCTTCAAGGCGCCCGTGCCGGCCGCCGCCTGGGCCCCGGCGGGCGTCGCGCCCGCGGGCAGCAGCCCGAAGGCCGACGCGGCCGCGAAGGCCCTCAGCAGCGAGCGGCGGTCGAAGTCGGTCATGTGCGGGTGCTCTGGTGAGGGCGGGGACGGAGACGGGGCGCGGCCCTCAATAGCTCAGCGGCTCGACCTTGATGGCGGCCCGCATGAAATAATAGAGCGCCACAAAGCCCAGCAGGCCGAACACCACCTCGACGCTGCGGGCGATAGCGGGAGCGAGCCCGAACAGGCCGCCGAGCGCCCAGCCAGCAGCCCAAGACATGCCGACGAGCTCCGTGCCCACGAGGATGCACACCGACACGATGGTGGTGAAGTTGCCCCAGTTGATCGATCGCGATGGCGCCAAGTCAGTCCCCAAGTCGGTCACCGCGGAGGAGTGACGGTGGCCGCACCTATAGCACGGGACGGCGGGGTGCAAGGCGAGCCCGCCGCGCGCCCGCCCCGCGCCCGTCAGAAGGCACGTCGCTTGAACGCCAGCGCCAGAAGGTAGCCCACGCCGGCCGCCAGCAACAGGGCCACCGGCTTGTTGTCCCGGGTGCCGCGCGCGGCCCGCGCGCCGTAGTCCCGGCCGCGCGCGGCGGCCTCCGCGGTGAGGCGCGCGCCCTGGGCGATCAGCGCGTCGGCCTTGGCCTGGGCGACGTGGTAGGCGTCCTCGGCGGCCCCGCGGGCGTCGTCATAGGCCTGCTCCGCGACGCGCAGGGCCTCGTGGTAGGTCTCGTAGGCCTCGTCGCCGTAGTCCTGCCGGCCGACGTTCTCGGCCGCGGCGTCGGCCGCGGCTTTGGCCCGGGTGCCCGCGCCGCGAAGGCCGCTGAAAAGTCCTGCGCGCTTCATTCTCTCCTCCAGCTTCCGTGCCGAAGCCGGCGCTGGCTTCGCCGGTGCGCAACGGTCGAGACGGCGGATCGGGTCCAGGGCGTGCATGCGATGTCGTGCCGGCCATCCGCCGACCCATCGCCGGCTTGGGCCGCGGCGCGGGGCACGTTACGATGGCCATCCAGCCGGACCCACGCCATGCCCTCCCCCATCGATCCGCCCGGGACGCCGGATGACATCCCGCACTGGATCATCCGCCACGCCACGGCGGTGGACGACGGCGAAGCCCTGCTCGACGGGCTCGGCCGCGCGCTCAACGACGCGGGCGTGCCGCTGTGGCGCCTGAGCGTCGGGACGCCCTCCATCGACCCGGCCCACCGCGGCATCACGGTGGCGTGGTGCCGGGGCGTGGGCACCAGCGTGGCGGCGACTGCCCATGGCGCCGAGGGCAGCGCCGAATTCGGCCGCAGCCCCCTCCGCGCGATGCTCGACGAGGGACGGAATCTCGGGCGTTGGAACATCGCGGTGGGCGAGGACCGCGACCGGTTTCCGCTGTTCGACGAACTGCGGGCGGGCGGCGGGACCGACTACCTGCTCCACATGGTGGGCTTCACGCCCGGCACCGCCCTCCTGGGCGCGGGGATCGCCTACGTGTCGGACGGCCCCGGGGGCTTCTCGGGAAGCGACATCCGCCGCATCGCCGACCATGTGCCGGCCCTCGGGCTGGCCGTCTTCCGGATCAGCCTGTCCTGGACCATGCGGAGCCTGCTCGGCAACTACGTCGGGTCCCGGACCGCCGGCCGCGTCCTGTCCGGGCAGGTGCGCCGCGGCCAGGGCGAGCTCATGGCGGCGGCCATCCTGCTCGTGGACCTCAAGGGCTTCACGGCCGCCACCGACCACGGCGACCCGCTGCGCGTGGTCGGGTGCCTCGACCAGCATCTCGAAGCCCTGGGGCAGGACGTGAGCCGCGACGGCGGCGAGATCCTGAAGTTCACGGGCGACGGCTTCGTCGCTGTGTTCCCGGTGTTCGAC
>CAXTFP010000462.1:0-3280 GCA_964243135.1 uncultured Lichenihabitans sp. | reverse complement strand
AGCCTGTCGGCCGGCACCGACTCCGATCACGCGACGGCCGCCTTCCCACCCGCAGTCAGCAGATCGCGCGCGGCCCCGACCAGCGTCGGCCTGATCTCGGGCAGGCGCTCGACCCAGGCCGATGCGGCCGCGAAGGCTTCCTCGGCCCGCCCGGCCTGGCGCAGGGCGTCGATGTAGCCCGCCACGACGTGGGGGTCCCGCGCCGCGTCCGAGGGCCGCCAGTCGCTCGCGGCCTTCAGCCAGACGGCCGCCTCGGTCCAGTCGGCCCGCTTCGCGGCCGCCCAGCCCAGCGCCGCCGCCCCGGCCGGGTCGCGCGCCTCCTCGATCGCCCCGGCGTAGCGCTTCAGCCGTTCGGGCTCGACCGGCGCGCCGTCGGGGCGCGTCAGGGTTTCGACCGCGAGGTCGAAGAACAGGCGGCCCATCGCGGGCCAGCGGTCGCGCCAGGAGAAGGCGATGTCTTCGGCCTCGGCGCCGCGCCCGAGCTCGCGCAGGGTGAGCGCGTAGCCGGTCCAGGTCGTGGCGAGGCCCCCCAGCGTGTCGACGTAGCGCTGCGCGCGCCGGCCGTGGCCCTCGGCCACGCTGGAGAAGGCGCGCGGCGTGCGGCGGTAGTCCTCGGGCGTCAGGGCCAGCCGCGCGAGCTGCGGGCTGTAGCCTTCCGGCACGTAGGTGAACTTGTCGGCGTCGGCCGGCAGGGCCGGCCACCAGTCGACCGCCAGCTTGAACCAGATCGCGGCGTCGGCGTGTTCGCGGCGGGCGTAGCGGTACCAGCCCAGCGCCTGGGCGGCGGCCGCCGAGCGCAGCGGCGTCGCGACCGCGATGAACCGCGCCAGCCGGTCGTGCGGCATGGGCTCGGGGGGATTGTCGCGCGTCAGCTCCGACACCGCCGTGTCGATGTAGAGGTCGCGCATCGAGGGCACGCTCTCGACCCAGGGGAACAGCACCTCCTCGGCCTCGGCGAGACGGCCGAGGTCGCGCAGGGCCGAAGCGTAGCCCTCGGCCGTCTTGGCGTCGGCGGCACGGCCGGGTGACCAGTCGACCGCGTCGGCGAACCAGTCGAGCCCGTAGCCGTTGCCGGCGTCGCGGTAGCGGTGCCAGGCCAGGGCCTGCGCGCCGTCGGCCGAGCGCTCGGCCCGCACGAGGTCGGAGAAGCGGGCGAGGTCGTCCTCCTCCACGGGCGGGGGCAGGAGGTCGCGCGTGAGGGCGCCCGCCATGACCTCGACGGCCAAGGCCTTCATGTCGGGCGACCGGGACGCCCAGCGATAGGCGACGTCGGCCGCCGCGAGGTCGTCGCCGCTGCGCTGGAGCGCCTGCGCGTAGCCCTCGTTGCCCTTGGCGGTCCCGGCCCCATCCGCCGACCAGCGGATCGCGTCGCGGAACCAGCCGGTCGCGTAGCCGCAGTCGCGCTCCCGCAGCCGGTACCAGCCGAGCGCCTCGGCGCCGGCCGCGAAGGACTCGCCCTCGACGAATCCGGCGAAGCGTGCGACCCGCTCGGGCGTCAGCCGGTCCGCCAGGGCCGGGGTCGAGAGCTGCGCCACCATCACGCCGCGGTAGGCTTCCCGCAGCCGGGCCGAATCGGCGACGTGGGCGACGCTCTCCTCCTCGGCCTCGGGCAGGCGGCCCGCGTCCTTCAGCGCGAGCACGAGGCCTTCGACCAGCGCGACGTCGCCGCGCCGCTCCGGCGACCAGTCGACCGCGTCGCGGAACCAGTCGACGGCGTCCGCGGGGCGCCGGTCGCGCAGGCTCCGCCAACCCATCGCGCCCGCGCCCGGCACGTAGCGCGCGGCGCGGATCACCTCGGCATATCGGTCCAGGCGCTCGGGCGTCAGCGCGACCGCCGGCAGGTCGGGGCCGAACCGGCCGGGCTCGGGGGGTTGGCCCGCGGCCAGCGCCGAGGCCGCCACGGCCACGAACAGGTCGCGCGCCGCGGGGGAGCGATCGCGCTGCCCGTAGAGGAAGCTTTCTGCGGTCTCCAGTCGGCCGAGCCGCTTCAGGGCGAGCCCGTAGCCCTCGACCAGCTTGTCGGGCAGGTTCGCGCCCGCGGCGCCGCCGGCGGTCCAGTCGACCGCGCGGCCGAACCACAGCGCCGCGGCGTCCCAGTCGTCGCGGCCGTAGGCGGCCCACCCCAGGGCCGCGGCCCCGGGCGCGCTGCGCTCCGTCTCCAGGGTCGCGGCGAGGTCGGCCATCTCGCCCGGGTCGAGGGTGCCGGACGCGGCGACGCGGTCCGTCAGCAGCCGCACGAACAGCGCCCGCATGACCGGGGAGCGCTCGCGCCAGGCGTGGGCCAGCACCTCGGCTTCCTCGGCCCGCCCGAGCTTGTCGAGCGCCAGCGCGTGGCCCTCGGCGAGCTTCGCGTCGCCGCCGGAATTGCCGAGGCCGAGCTTGAACCAGCGGTCGGCGTCCGCCCAGGCGCCCCGGCCGAACGCGTACCAGCCGAGCAGGCCCGCGTCCGCGACCTCGCCGCCCCGCAGCGTCGCCTGTTCGAGCGCGTGGAGGCTGTCGGCCGCCACCTCGCCCGGCGCCGTTCCGGCCAGCACGCGGCCGATCTCGCGGCGCGCGAGGTCGAGGCGCACGGGCTCGAACTCGCCGGAGCCGTCTTCCAGCGTGTCGCCGAGCGCGATCAGCCGCTCGACGTCCGCGGCTGGCAGGAGGTCGACGGCCTTGCGCACCGTGGCGAGGCGCTCGTCGCGGTTCCGGCACGCCTTCAGGATGGCCGCGTCGACCTCGTAGGCGCGCCCGGGGCTGCCGATCGCCGCGAAGGCCTCGGCCACGCGCCAGTCGAGGTCCACGGCCGAACAGGCGAGGAGGTCGGGGTGGGCGGCCGCGAGGTCGAGGACGAGCGCCCATTCCTTCGTCTTGGACAGGGCGACGAGGCGGGCCGCGACCTCGGCGCGGGCCAGCTTGGCCTGGAGGTCGGCCGAGGGACGCCAGCCGGGCTCCTTGCGCTCGCGCGCCTGGATGGCGGTGCGCAACTCCTCGACGCGGCCGGCCGCGAACAGGTCCCATAGCGGCTGCTCGTCGTCGCCCTGTCCGGCCGCGTAAAGGTTGCTCGGCACCTTCCATTCGGGGTGGAGTCCGTGCAGGCGCTTGATCTCGGCGTCGACGCGCGCGCGGTTCTTGCCCGCCGCGTAGAAGCGCAGCGCGCTCTCGTCGACCTTGGCGGCCGCGGGCGCCGCGTGGCCGAACAGCGGCCCGTCGTAGAGGGTCGCATACGGCACGGCCGGCGCCGGCGCCGAGGGGGCGGCGGCGGGCGCCCCCGGCAGCGCCGCGGCCGACTCGGAGG
>CAXTFP010000461.1:0-3283 GCA_964243135.1 uncultured Lichenihabitans sp. | reverse complement strand
GGTCGGAGGCGCCGGGCGGCGGCGCGTAGTGGCCCGCGCGCTGCAGCACGTCCGGCCGGTTGACGCCCGCCGCCGCCACCCGGATCAGGATCTCGCCCGCCCCCGGCCGCGGCACGGGCCGCTCCTCGGGGCGCAGCACCTCGGGGCCGCCGGGCGCGGTGATCGCGATGGACGTCATGGTGTCCGGGATGGTCATGGGTCCTCCTCGGCAGGATGTCGTGGGTTTATCCACGACATCCTGCTGCTTCTCATGGAAAGGATGAGCAGTCTTTCGCGGATCGATCCGCGAAAGACTGCTCGGTGCCAAGTGCCTCACCCCTCGTTTTCGAGCGCCGCGCGGGCCGCCGCGAAGCTGTCCTTCACCTCGGGCGACACGGCGGGCGCCGACAGGTCGAGGTCGCGCAGGGCCTCGACGATCGCCGCCACCACGACGAGCCGCATGAACCACTTGTGGTCGGCCGGCACCACGAACCAGGGCGCCTCCTCGGTGGCCGTGGCGCCGATCGCGGCCTCGTAGGCCGCCATGTAATCGTCCCAGCGCTCGCGCTCGCCGAGATCCGCGGGGCTGAACTTCCAATGCTTGTCGGGCTCGTCGAGCCGGTCGAGGAAGCGGCGCTTCTGCTCGTCGCGGCCGACGTGGAGGAAGAACTTCAGCACCTTCGTGCCCTGGCGGCCGAGGTGGCGCTCGAAGCCCGTGATGTCCTGAAGTCGGTTGTCCCAGAACCGCTTGCCGCCGGTCAGCGCCGGGGGCAGGTGCTGGCGGGCCAGGATCTCGGGGTGGACGCGGGCCACCAGCACCTCCTCGTAGTGCGACCGGTTGAAGATGCCGATCGTGCCGCGCCCCGGCAGGGCCCGGGTGACGCGCCACAGGAAATCGTGCGCGAGGTCCTCGGGGCCGGGCTGCTTGAAGGACGTGACGGCGACGCCCTGCGGGTTCACCCCCGTCATCACGTGCTTGATGGTGGAATCCTTGCCGGCCGCGTCCATGGCCTGGAACACCACCAGCATCGACCAGGTGGCGTTGGCGTAGAGCAGCTCCTGCAAGGCCGACAGCTCGGCCGTGCCGCGGCTCAGCAGCCCCGCGGCGTGCTTCTTGTCGACCAGCGCCGGGACCGGGTTGCCGGTGGGGTGCTGCTTCAGCTTGAAGCTCTTGCCGGAGGTGACGCGGAAGCGGTCGAGCAGTTCACGGACGTCCTTGCGGCTGAGCTGGGCCTCGTCGGGGTCATGCGCCATGGGAGAATCGCTCGCGTTCACGGGGATTGTCGGCCGCGACAATGTCACGCGAAGCTCCGGGCCGCCATGGTGCGCCGGCCCCGACCGCTGGCCGCCGCGGCGGGGCCCCGCTATAGGTCGGGGGCGCGCCGAGGATCACACGTTGCCGGACCAGCCTCCCCCGTCCCCCCTCGCGGCCGACCTCCTCGACCGTGTCGCCGCCGGGCGCGCGCTCGTCGGCATCGTGGGGCTCGGCTACGTGGGGCTGCCGCTGGCGCTGGCCGCCGCGGGGGCTGGCCTGCCGGTGCTCGGCTTCGACATCGACGCGGCCCGCGTCGCCCAGTTCAACGGCGGCACGAGCTTCATCAGCCACATCCCCACGGAAGCGCTCCACGCCGCCGCCCGCGCCGGGCGCTTCGAGGCGACTGCGGACTTCGGCCGGCTCGGCGAGCCCGACGCCGTGCTGATCTGCGTGCCGACCCCGCTGACGCGCCAGCGCGAGCCCGACATGAGCTTCATCGAGCGCACGGCACGGGCCATCGCGCCCCGGCTGCGGCGCGGGCAGATCGTCGTGCTCGAATCCACCACCTGGCCCGGCACCACCGACGAGGTGATGAAGCCGATCCTCGAAGCCGGGGGCCTGAAGAGCGGAGCCGACTTCTTCCTCGCCTATTCTCCCGAGCGCGAGGACCCCGGCAACGGCCACTACGGCACCTCCACCATCCCCAAGGTGGTGGGCGGGGACGGCGCCGACGCGCTGCGGATCGCCGAGGCGCTCTACGGCCGGCTCGTGGTCCGCACCGTGCCGGTGTCGTCCGCTCGCACGGCGGAAGCCGTGAAGCTCACCGAGAACATCTTCCGCTCCGTCAACATCGCCCTCGTGAACGAGCTGAAGCTCATCTACGACGCCATGGGGATCGACGTGTGGGAGGTGATCGAGGCGGCCAAGACCAAGCCCTTCGGGTTCATGCCCTTCTACCCCGGCCCCGGCCTCGGCGGCCACTGCGTGCCCATCGACCCCTTCTACCTCACTTGGAAGGCCCGGGAGTTCGCCCAGCCGACGCGCTTCGTGGAGCTCGCCGGCGAGATCAACACCGCCATGCCGGCCCACGTCGTCGACCGCCTCGCCCTGGCGCTCGACAGGCAGCGGGGCCGCGGGCTGAACGGCGCCCGCGTGCTCGTGATCGGCGTCGCGTACAAGAAGAACATCGAGGACACGCGCGAGAGCCCGTCGCTGCGGCTGATGGAGCTGATCGAGGCGCGGGGTGCGGCCTGCGACTTCCACGACCCCCATGTGCCGGCGATCCCGCCGACGCGCGAGCACGCGGCGCTCGCCGGGCGCCGCAGCCGGGCGCTCGATCCCGAGGTCGTGGCGTCCTACGACGCCGTGCTGATCGCCACCGACCACGACGGCATCGACTATCCCGGGCTGGCCGCGGCCGCGCGGCTCGTCGTCGACACCCGCAACGCCATGGCGCGGGCCGGGGCGACGGGGCCGCAGATCGTCAAGGCGTGATGACGGGTCTTCGATCGGGTCGGCAGGCGCTGCAGTCCCATCATGAAGCGACGATCGAGGCCCCCTCCCTGGAGGAGGCCGGAGCCGCCCAGGGGCGGGGCAGGCCGACGGTCGATGACCGCGAGCCCGAGCCGATCGACCCCGCACCGGCCCTCGGTCGAGCACGGGCTCGAACAGTGTTCGCCGGGGACTTTACGCCAGCGTCGACGGATGACCCGTCCGATGCGGCCAATATGTCCACCCATCCTGGCACGAACTGACCCGGAAGGTGCTGGTCCTCCTTCCCCGCGGGTGCCCTTCTCCCGGAAGCGGAAGAAGGGCGCCGACGCCGCTCCGACAACCGTCTGCGCCATTGCCGACAGCGCGTCCGAGCCGCGGCGCGGCACCCGCGACACCGCGCGGCACCCGCGACACCGCGCGGCCTTGAAGGCGACGCGATCGGGGGATAGCTGAGAAGGGACGTTCATTCTGAGGATCGAACTATGTCCCTGACGGTTCTGGCCGCCGAAGCCGACGAGGATCGCCGCGACCGCATCCTCGGGGCGGCCGAGCGCG
>CAXTFP010000460.1:0-3285 GCA_964243135.1 uncultured Lichenihabitans sp. | reverse complement strand
GCCGCCGCCCGCGCGGGCCTGCGCGTCGGGCGGGGGCAGGGGGCCGACCGGCTGGGGCGGGCCATCGCGGGCCGTGACGTCGGACATGCAGGCTCCGCCTCACAGGGTCAGCTTCAGCGCCCCGGCCGCCACGACGATGGCCGACAGCACGATGACGTAGACCGACATCTCAAACAGCGCCGGATGCCAGATCCAGCGGAACAGCCCGACCGCGACGGCGAGCCGGCGCAGCGCCACGGTGACGGCCAGCGCGGCGATCATCATGGGCACGATCGGCGCCACGTAGACGCCGAAGATGTCGACCTCGACGTAGCTCACCCTCGCGCCTCCCCGAACTCGTGCCGGTGCTGGCGCACGACGTCCCGCACGAGCTGGATCGCGGTGCGGATCCGCAGGCCGCGGGGCCGGGCGGCCTCGTCCGGGGCGGCCAGCGCCGCGTCGGCGCCGTCGAGATCGCGGAGCATGCCGTCGACGTCGCGCGACGCGAGCCGATCGAGGCCCGCCGTGAGGGCATCGCCGACGGCGCCCGGCTCGAGGAGGCTGCGCAGACGCAGCACCTGCAGCCCGAGCGACAGCGCCGACACCAGCCGCGAGCCGTGGACCAGGTCGACGCCCTCCGGCATGGCGACGAGCCGGGCATGGACCAGCGCCTGCCAGGCCGCGGGCGTCGGCGCCCTCCGGCCGGCTGCCATGCGCCGCAGGTCGCGCAGCGTGAGTTCGACGAGCCGGTCGGCCCGCACCGCCCGCGGCACCGGCGGGATCACCACGAGGGCGAGGGCGCCTGCCGCGCAGCCCCCGACGATGCCGAGCGCGCTGTTGTAGAAGGCCAGGGTGTCGAAGGTAATTTGGTTCGTCGGGCCGACCAGAGGCACGAAGTTCATGCTGGCGGCCACGAGGTAGGGCGCAAAGGCCGGCACGGTGGACAGCGCCATCAGGGGCACCAGGACGGCCCCGAGGATGAATGCCAGGGCGAGGAAGCCTTCGTGGTTCGGGAGCCATGCGAAGTCGACCACGGCCGCGAGCCCGGCCGCGATGGCCGTGCCGACCCCGAAGCCGACGGCCGCCGGACCGGACCCCTCCTGCTGGGGCGCCAGCAGCAGCACCGTCACGGCCAGGAAGGTGATGGCGCCGAGGCCGTTCGGCCATTCGGTGGCGATCCAGAACAGGATGCCGGCGCCGATCGCCGCGAAGGTGCGGATCGCGTTGACGACGGCCGGGAGATAGTCGGCCACGACGAAGCCGGAGCTCCGCGCGGGATCGCGCGCCTTCGCAGGGTCGCGCAGCAGGGCGAGCCCGTTGTCCGCCGCCGTCAGGCCCAGCGCGACGGTGGCGGCGGCATCGGCGAGCAGCCGTCCGGACACCCGCCAGCCTCGGTGCCCGCGAGGGACCTGACGGCCGCGAGGCCGTCCCGCCGGTCGCCTTCGAGGTCGGACGGGCCATCGTCACCGGCCGCGTCCCGTCGCCAGCCGGGGGACAGCCGATCCAGCACGGCTCCGGCTTCGCGCTGCGCCGTCTCCGGGGACAGGTGGACGAGGTGGCTTTCGGCGCCGCGCCAGCCCGACAGGGCCGTGAACAGGCCCGCCATGGCGTGGCCGAGCACGGGTTTGCGGTGGCGCAGTTCCGGGCTCTCGCCGATGGCGGCGTCGATGGCGGGATCCAGCGCCGCCACCCGCCGGATGAGGTCCTGCCGCAGCGCCGGGCCGTCCGGCAACGGGCCGCCGGCGCTGCCCAGGAGCTCTGCGAAGCGGGACAGGATCTCGCGGGCGAGGCCGTCGATCGCCCGGGCGAGGTCGGCGCGGGAATGCCCGAGGTCCGACAGGCTCAGCACGGCCGTGCCGCAGACGATGCCGATGAGGATCTCGCTCGCCCGCGTGACCGCGAGGTCGAACACCTGGCCAGGATCCGCGATGGAGTCGCCCGCGATGATGGCGAGCGTGTAGCCCGACAGCGCGAAGGCATAGGCCGCGAAGTTGCGCGCCAGCGTGCCGCCGAAGGAGCACAGGGCCGCCCACAGCGCCATGCCGAACAGGAAGCCGACGCGGTCCTGCGGGAACAGCCCGCTCAGCACCACCGCCATCGCGGCGCCCACCACCGTGCCGACCGCGCGGAAGAAGCCCTTGCGCAGCGACGCACCGAGGATCGGCGGGCACACGATGCAGGCCGAGGTGCCGGCCCAGGACGGGTTGTCGAGCTCCAGCGAGAAGGCGACGAACAGCGCCAGCGACACCGCGACGGCGGTCTTCACGCCGTAGAGCAGCCTCGGCCCGGCCGCCCGCAGCCGGGACGGTAGCGCGGCATCGAAACGGTCGGCGCGGACGGCGGGGTTGGACATGCGGCTGGACCGGCGACGCTGCGGGCGGGCTGGAGTCCAACGGCGGCCCCGTGAGAACGTTGCAGGGCCGGGGAGTCGAGGGGGTCGCCGCGGCGCCGGCTCACTCGCCGATGAGGTGCAGCACGATCTCGCGGCGGTGCGGCCGGGAGCGGTGCTCGAAGAGGTAGATCCCTTGCCAGGTGCCGAGGAGCAGGCGGCCCCCGTCGACCGGCACGGCGAGGCTGGTCTGCGTGAGCACGGTGCGCAGGTGGGCCGGCATGTCGTCCGGCCCTTCGAACTCGTGCGCGTAGCCCGCGCCCTCAGGGGCGATCCGCTCGAAGTAGCGCTCCATGTCGGCCCGCACGGTCGGGTCGGCGTTCTCCTGGATCACCAGCGAGGCCGAGGTGTGGCGGCAGAAGACCGTGAGGAGGCCGGTGGCGACGCCCTGTCCGGCGAGCCAGCCCGTCGCGGTGGCGGTGACGTCGTAGAGCCCCTTGCGATGCGTCGCCTGGGTGAAGCGGTGCAGGGCTTGGCGCATGGAGGATCCTCGACGTCGGGCGGCGCTCCGCCGTCCCGCGGCAACGGCGGGCGCGGCCCCGGGTTCCGACGCGTCGCTCCGGCGTGATCGGGCCGCCACAGGGGACGACGGTTTCGACCGCACGGCCGATCCGCGGGCCTCGCATCCTTGCGTGCGCGGCGGCGCACTGCGAAAGGGATCCATCAACATTTGGTGGACATCACTGTCCTTCGGCCGGCGCGGATGCTGCCGGACGGCAGGCGCGCCCGAGCCGCCATCGCAACGCCAAGGTGGGACGACATGCGGGGCCTCGTGGGGTCGGACAGGTTCGGGCGCCGCTGCGCCGCGATGATGGTGGCGGCGGCCGTCGCGGTCGCGCCCGGGCCGGCCCGGGCCGAAGGCGGCGGCCTCTTCGGCTTCCTGTCGGCGCTGACCGGCATCGGCGCTGCCCCGCCCC
>CAXTFP010000459.1:0-3294 GCA_964243135.1 uncultured Lichenihabitans sp. | reverse complement strand
GTGCTGCACCCGCGCCCCGCCCCGGCACCCCTCGGGCCGGGGGCGCTGCCGAGCCTGCGCGACGACGAGATCCTCGAACCGGACGAAGGAGGAGCCCCGCGATGAACGCCATCCCGGACTTCGCCGCCGTCCCCTGGCGCCCCACCGCTGCGGCGCCCTCTGGCGCCCGCCGCGCGCCGTGGCTGTCCCCCGAGGGCATCGCCATCGGGCCCGCCTACGGCCCGGCGGACCGCGCCGGCTGCGAGGGCGTGGACGGCTTTCCCGGCCGGGCGCCGTTCCTGCGTGGCCCCTATCCCACCATGTACGCCACCCAGCCCTGGACGGTCCGGCAATATGCGGGCTTCTCCACCGCCGAGGCGTCGAACGCCTTCTACCGCCGCAACCTCGCGGCCGGGCAGAAGGGCCTGTCGGTGGCCTTCGACCTGCCGACCCACCGCGGCTACGATTCCGACCACCCGCGCGTCGCGGGCGACGTCGGCATGGCGGGCGTCGCCATCGCCTCCATCCTCGACATGCGCCAGCTCTTCGACGGCATCCCGCTCGGCGAGATAAGCGTGTCCATGACCATGAACGGCGCCGTGCTGCCCGTGATGGCGCTCTACGTGGTGGCCGGCGAGGAGCAGGGCGTGCCGCCGGAGAAGCTGTCCGGGACGATCCAGAACGACATCCTCAAAGAGTTCATGGTGCGCAACACCTACATCTACCCGCCCGCGCCCTCGATGCGGATCGTGTCGGACATCTTCGGCTACGCGTCGCGCCGCATGCCGCGCTTCAACTCCATCTCGATCTCCGGCTACCACATGCAGGAGGCCGGGGCGACGGCGGACCTCGAACTCGCCTACACGCTGGCCGACGGCGTCGATTACATCCGCGCCGGCCTGGCGGCGGGCCTGAAGATCGACGACTTCGCGCCGCGGCTGTCCTTCTTCTTCGCGGTCGGCATGGACTTCTTCACCGAGGTGGCGAAGCTGCGCGCGGCGCGGCTGCTGTGGGCCGGGCTGGTGGCGCAGTTCGCGCCGGCCTCCGACAAGTCCCTGGCGCTGCGCACCCACTGCCAAACGTCGGGCTGGTCGCTGACCGCGCAGGACGCCTTCAACAACGTCACCCGCACGATGGTCGAGGCCATGGCGGCCACGCAGGGCGGCACGCAGTCGCTCCACACCAACGCGCTCGACGAGGCCCTGGCGCTGCCGACCGACGCCTCGGCCCGCATCGCCCGCAACACGCAGCTCCTGCTGCGGGAAGAAAGCGGCACGACCCGCGTCATCGACCCCTGGGGCGGCTCCTTCTTCGTCGAGCGGCTGACGGCCGACCTCGCGGCCAGGGCCCGGGCGCATATCGAGGAGGTCGAGCGATTCGGCGGCATGACGAAGGCGATTGGGGCCGGGCTGCCCAAGGCGCGCATCGAGGAGGCGGCCGCCCGCACCCAGGCGCGCATCGACTCGGGCACGCAGGCCGTCGTGGGCGTCAACCGCCACCGGCCCGTGGCCGAAGCGCCGCTCGACGTGCTCAGGATCGACAATTCCGCCGTGCGGGCCGCCCAGCTCGACAAGCTCGCGCGGCTCCGGGCGGAGCGCGACGGGGCGGCGGTCCAGTCGGCGCTCTCGGCCCTGACGGGGGCGGCGCGCGACGGCTCGGGCAACCTGCTCAACCTCGCGGTGACGGCGGCGCGGGCCCGGGCCACGGTGGGCGAGATGTCGGGCGCGCTCGAAGCCGCCTGGGGGCGCCACGCGGCGGTCCCGAGCGTGATCTCGGGCGTCTACCGGCGGGCCGCGGGCGACAGCCCGGCCGTGGCGCGCGCCAGCGCCAGGGCGGCGGCCTTCGCCGAGGACCACGGCGCCCCGCCGCGCATCCTCGTGGCCAAGGTGGGCCAGGACGGGCACGACCGCGGCCAGAAGGTGATCGCCTCGGCCTTCGCGGACCTCGGCTTCGCGGTGTCCGTGGGCGAGCTCTTCGCCACGCCGGCCGAGGTGGCGCGCCGGGCCGTGGAGGAGGGCGTGGACGTGGTGGGCGTGTCGTCGCTGGCGGCCGGCCACCTGTCGCTGGTGCCCGAGATCCGCGCGGCGCTCGACGCGGCGGGGCGCGCCGACGTGCTCCTGGTGGTGGGCGGGGTGATCCCGCCGGGCGATCACGACGCGGTGCGGGCCGCCGGCGTCGCGGCCATCTTCCCGCCCGGCACTGTGGTGGCGGAGGCCGCGGAGGCGCTGCTGGCGGCGCTGAACGAGCGCTTCGGCTACGCCCAGAAGGACCCGGCGGCCTATCGCGGAGCGGCGGGATGATCGGGCGGCTGAACCACGTCGCCATCGCCGTGCCGGATCTCGAGGCGGCGGCGCGGACCTACGCCGGGGGGCTCGGCGCCGCGGTGTCGGCCGCGCGGGCGCTGCCCGAGCACGGCGTCCGGGTCGTCTTCGTGGAGCTGCCCAACGCCAAGCTGGAGCTGATGGCGCCGCTCGGCGCGGGTTCGCCGGTCGCGGCCTTCCTGGAGCGCCATCCGGGGGGCGGGCTTCACCACATCTGCTTCGAGGTGGAGGATCTGTGCGCCGCCCGCGACCGGCTCGTCGGGGAAGGCCTGCGCGTGCTCGGCTCAGGCGAGCCCCGCATCGGCGCCCACGGCCGCCCCGTCCTGTTCCTCCACCCGAAGGACCTGTGCGGCACGTTGGTGGAGCTGGAGGAGGTGGGCGGGTAGCGGCGGGCGGGCCAAAGTCGGGCCACCCCCCTGTCACGTCCGCGCTGTCCTCTATATGCGGTCCCACGACACCGCGATGCGACGAGGGGACCGACCGATGATCGCAGGCAAATCCGTGCTCGTCGTCGAGGACGACCCCCTGCTGCGCACCGACGCGGTGATGATGTTCGAGGAAGCGGGCCTGTCGGTCGTGGAGATGGAGAGCGCCGACGAGGCGCTGGCCTACGTGTTCGAGCAGGCGAACGACATCGGCGCCATCTTCACGGACGTGCAGTTCCCGGGCGACGCCGATGGCTTCGACCTGGCCGGCACGGTGGCGGCCAACTGGCCCCACATCACGGTGCTGGTGACGTCGGGCCGCGCCCGGCCGCCGAGCGACCTGCCGAGCTCCGTGCGCTTCGTGCCCAAGCCCTGGCGCCCGCTCGACGTCCTCACCGCCATGCAGAACGCCGTCACCTATCACTGAGGCAGCCCGCGGCCCCGCGATCCCCTCCGTCGCGCTCGACGCCAACGCCCTGGAGCGGATCGGCGCGGGCCGCGACGCGGCGGCCCGGGCCTTCCGCGCCGCGGCCGAGGCGGGGCGCCTGCGCGTCGTCGTGCTCTCGGGC
>CAXTFP010000458.1:0-3295 GCA_964243135.1 uncultured Lichenihabitans sp. | reverse complement strand
TTCCTGAAGTCCTCGGCCAACGTCGCGTCCCTCCTCGGCATCCGTCGCGGCTGAGGCCGCGTTCGGGGTCGCGCGACCATGTCACGTCCGGCGGCGCGGGTGAACCGGGCGGGTCGGTGAGGTCTGGATGGACGAAGAAACGGATCATATCGATGGCGGCGCTCCTCACTCCTTCTCATCCTGAACAGGCCCAAAGGGCCGTGTCGTCCTTCGCAAGCTCAGGAGGAGGGAAAGCAGGCGCCTTCCGCGCGGAAGCGGATCGCGGGTGCGTCCTTCGACACGGGTCCTGCGGACCCTGCTCAGGCAGGTGCAGGAAAAGGCCAGCGTAGACCGCCGCTCTCATCATGGAAAAGATTAGCAATCTTTCGCGATCGATCCGCGAAAGGTTGCTTAGGCCCGCAGTCGTCGGACCGGATGACGTCGGACGTTCCATCCGATCGGAGGATGCGTCAGCTCGACGGATAGCGGCCTCGCCCCCGGATAGCCCGGGATCAGGCCATCTGCAGATAGGCGGGGTCGAAGCCGGCCAAGGTCGCCAGGGCGGGGAAGTCGAGGATGGTCAGGCTGCCGCGCGCCATCTCGACCAGCTCGGTCCGGCGCAGTTCCTGCAGCGTGCGATTGATGTGGACGCAGGACAGACCGAGCACGTCGGCGAGCTCGGCCTGGGTGATCTGGAAGTCGTAGCTGTCATCGCGCGCGAGGCCGACCGCCTTCAAGCGAACCCCCAACTCGCAGAACATGTGGGCGAGCCGCTCCAGGGCAGTGCGCTTCCCCATGCTCACCAGCCACTCGCGGGAGATGGCCTCGTCGCGCAGAAGTCTGCGCCAGAGGGCCTGCGTCATCTCGGGATCCAGGCCGACCGGGTTCGACACCCGGTTCGCCGGGATTTCACCCAGCGTGCAGGTCGTCAGGGCGGCGACGCTGTAATCGGCCCGGCCCCGCATCACGGCTTCGAGGTCGCACACGTCGCCGGGGACCAGGACGGCGGTGATCTGGCGCCGACCGTCGCTCAGCATCCTGTAGCGGCAGGTGTGCCCTTCCAGGAGCACATGCGCCATCTCCGGGATTTCGCCCTGCCGCATCACGTCCTGGCGGACCCCGACTACCCTTTCGCGCACGACCGCTTTGAGGAGAGGCTCCGCCCCGTCGAGCTGAGGGGCCGGCTGTCGCTCCGGCCGTCTTCCCCGAGCACCCGTCGCCATGGTCACGATACCCTTTGCATGCATTCCGTCGATATAAGGGCACCACTCGGCCCGGAAAAGGTGAGCGAGCCCCCACCCGCCGACCCGTCGCATCAATCGACACATCAGAATTAACTGTACGGTATCGTACATCACTATAGGCTCGGGACAAGGCGAGCGATCCACATCGCTGTTTCGGCAGACCAGAGGCTGAAGCATCATCGATCGAGCTATCGCCTCGTGAGGCGGGTCGGATCTCACGTTTCTCCTTCGATCTCAGAACTTCGGGCAGGCTCGATGGGATCAGATCGGGGTTGGACATGCCGGATCTGGACAGCGCGAGGAACGGGGAGGCGAGGGCCTGCACCGGCCTCCCGAGAGGTGTCGTCCGCACCGGCCACGACCTGCCGGTTCAGGCCATCGACGTCACGGCCGAACGACCGCGACGGTGGCGGCCCCGCTCATGCGCGATCGGCCGGCCATCGGTGAACGTCGCGACGTAGCTCGTCGCATGGTCGAGGTCGTGGGCAGGCTCGGCCTCGTCATCGCCAAGCTTCCATCCCCGGTCTTCGTCTGATTTGACCGAACAGATGTACTATATCGTACAATGAATTGAGAAACCAACGCGCGCCCGCGATTCGTTGTTGCCGCTCGGATCCATCCATCTTAGGTCTGGTCTACGTTCCTGTGTCGAGTTGTCCGCTCCGCGGCCCGCGGGGGTGAGCAAACGATCGATGCTGGTCCCCGCGCAAAAAGACGTCCGCAATCGGCTCCTGGCCGCCCTGTCCGAACCCGACTACGAAGCGCTGCGCGCCGCATCCGAGCCCCTGACGATGCGGCGCGGCGACGTGCTGCTGGGGGCGGGCCAGGTCCTCACCCACGCCATCTTCGTCGAGGTCGGCGCGATCTCCGCCGTCGCCCAGACCGCGGGGGGACGGCGCATCGAGATCGGTATCGTCGGGCGCGAAGGCTTCACGGGGGTGCCGCTGCTGCTCGGCGTCGACCGCACGCCCCACGAGAGCCTGGTCCAGATCGAGGGGGAAGCGCTGCGGGTGACGAGCGCTACGTTCCTCGACCTGCTGGGCCAGCATCCGGCGATCGCCCCCCTGCTCCTGCGCTACGCCCACGTCTTCCACGTGCAGACGGCCCAGACGGCCGTTTCGAACGGCAGCTACACACTGGAGGAACGCCTCGCCCGCTGGCTTCTGATGTGCCACGACCGGGTCGACGGGGACGAGTTCCCCATCACCCACGAATTCCTCGCCACGATGCTGTGCGTGCGCCGGGCGGGCGTGACCACGACGGTGCATGTCCTGGAAGGGCTCGGGACGATCGAGGCGCGGCGCTCGCGCATTCGCATCCTGGATCGGTCCAAGCTCGAAGCCGCGGCCGGCGACAGCTACGGCACCGCCGAGGCGGAGTATCGGCGCCTGATCGGGCCGTCCGCCGAGGAGAGCTGAGGGCCGGCGCTCCGGTTCACCCGCCCGCGAAGGCGAAGCGGCCGGCCTCCTCCCACGGCCCCCCGCGGTAGTGCCACAGCGCCAGACCTTCAATTCGCCCGGTGATCGGCAACGCGGCGTCGAGTTGCCGGCGCGCGTCGCGCGCCTCGTCGGGCGACACCTTGTTCTGAATCGTGGCGTGCGGGCGATAGCCCTGGCCGTCCTGCGCCGTGAGCCAACCCTTCCAGGCCGCCGCGAAGCCGGACCTCAGCGCCACCAGCCCGGGGCAGTCGATCTCGAAGGAGACGCCGCGTCCGAGGAAGCGGGTCGCGGGCATCTTGAAATGGAGCGGCCCCGTTTCGCCGCAGCGCGCCGTCACGAGCGTCGAGATGGCCCGCAGTTCGGCGCCGGGCAGGTGGTGGAACAGCGTCGCATGGGCCGGCACGCGGTTCAGGGCAGCCGGGAAGAAGCGCCGCCGCAGGCGGTCGAGTTGGGCGAAGCTCTGCGCGTCGAACAGGGCCGTCATGATGAGAGGGTCGAACTCGTGGCGGACGGGGGGCGTAGGATCGGGCATGGCGGTCTCGGGTGATCGCCGGCCAGCCGGCGCATGCCCTGGACATAGGGCCCCGCCGCCGTCCGCCGAACCGAAAGAACGCGCGTGCTGCAGTCGAGTGA
>CAXTFP010000457.1:0-3304 GCA_964243135.1 uncultured Lichenihabitans sp. | reverse complement strand
TGCCGGGCTTCCCGGTGTTCGACACGGCCGCGCTGCACGTCGAGGCGGCGGTGACCTACGCGCTCGGCACGGACGCCGTGGCCGCCTGACCGGGCCGCCGCCCCGTCACCACGCGCCGAATGCCGGCGAGGTCGCGGTGCGCCGCGACACCCTCGAGCCCGGCCTCAGCCGTCAGCGCCGACACGTCGCCGTCCTGACCGTGCCCGACCTCGAATCCCACGATGCCGCCCGGCGCCAGCAAGCGCGGCAATTCGGCGGCGAGGATGCGATAGGCCGCGAGCCCGTCGACGCCGCCGTCGAGGGCTGCCGGAGGGTCGTGTTCGCGCACGTCGCGGTCGAGGCCGGCGATGGCCCCGGTCTCGATATAGGGCGGGTTCGACACCACGGCGTCGAAGCACCCCGATGCCAGGGCACTCGCCCAGTCGCCCTGCATCACGAGGCTGCGCGCCGCGAGACCGTGATCCGCGAGGTTGTCTCGCGCCACCGCGCAGGCGGCGGCCGAGCGGTCGACGGCCCAGCCCGCGGCGGCGGGCAGTTCGGTCAGGAGCGCGCAGAGGATCGCGCCCGAGCCGGTGCCGAGGTCGAGGAGGCGCAACGGCTCGGCGCGCCGCGGCGCGAGCGCGTCGAGCACGGCCGCGACCAGCGTCTCGGTGTCGGGGCGCGGGTCGAGCACGTCGGGGGTGACGCGCAGCGTGAGCCCCCAGAAGTCGCGGCGGCCGAGGATGCGCGACACGGGCTCGCGGGCGGCGCGGCGCACCACCCAGCCGTCGAGCCGCGCGGCGGCGTCGGGCGGCAGCGCATGGTCGGGGTGGAGGATCAGCGCCATGCGGTCGAGGCCGGCCGCGGCGACGAGCAGGAGGCGGGCGTCGATCCCGGGGTCGGGCACGCCGGAGGCCGCGAGGGCGCGGGTGGCCGAACGGAGCGCCTCGGTCAGGGTGAGCATGGGCTGAACCGCAGGGAGTCGATCGCTCCCTTCTCCCCTCCGGGGAGAAGGTGGCCGGCGGCGAAGCCGCGAAGGCCGGATGAGGGAGGATCCACCACCTGTGGAGGCCCCCTCATCCGCCCTGCCGGGCACCTTCTCCCCGAGGGGAGAAGGGAGCGATCCGGCGAGAGGCGAGGCTACCCCGCCGCCTTCTCCATGACGCGGCGCAGGCGGGCCGCGAAGGCGGCGGCGTCGGCCGGCAGTTCCCCGTCCATGATGCGGGCCTCGTCATGCAGCAGCCAAGCCGAGTCCTCGACCACCGCCCGGTCGCCCTCGCCGGCGAAGCGCTCGGCCAGCGCCGTCACCAGCGGATGGCCGGGGTTGATCTCCAGCACGGGCTTCGACTGCATACCGCCGAGCTTGCCGTGCTGAGCCAAAATCTTCTCCAGGCGTCGGTCGGGGCCGAACTCAGGGGCGATGAGGCAGGCCGGGCTCTCGGACAGGCGGTCCGACGCCCGAACGTCCTCGACCGACTCGGCCAGGGTCTGCTTCATGAAGGCCAGCAGCGTCGCGAGCTTCGGCCCCACGTCCTCGCTCTTCGGCTCCTCGCGGCCTTCGGCAAGCGGCACCGACTTGATGTCGGCCGCCCCCTGCGTCACGGACTTGAAGGGCTTGCCGTCGAAGCCGGCCGCGTTCTGCACCCAGAAGGCATCGACGGCGTCGGGCAGCAACAGCACCTCGATGCCGCGCGCCCGGAAGCCTTCGAGCTGCGGGCTCGACTTCAGCCGGGCGAGGTCGTCACCGACGAGGTAGTAGATTGCGGTCTGATTCGGGCGCAGGTCGGCGACATACTGCGACAGGGTGCGGGCGCCGTCCGGATGCGCCGTGGTGGCGAAGCGGGCCAGCTTGAACAGTCCGTCGCGCCGCTCGGGATCCTCGTAGAGGCCCTCCTTGAGGACGGCCCCAAAGTTCTCCCACACCTTGGCGAAGCCCTCGGCGTCGTTTTCGGCCATCTTGCCGAGGTCGCCCAGCACGCGGTTGGTGACGCCCTTGCGGATGGCCGCGAAGACAGGGCTCTTCTGCACCATCTCGCGCGACACGTTGAGCGGCAGGTCGGCCGTGTCCACCACGGCGCGCACGAAGCGCAGCCAGCCCGGCAGGAGGTCGGCCTCGTCGGAGATCAGCACGCGGCGGACGTAAAGCTTGGTGCGGCCCTTCCGCTGGGGATCGAACAGGTCGAAGGGCTTCGAGCCCGGCACGAAGGCCAGCACCGAATATTCGTGCCGCCCCTCGGCCCGATAATGGATCGTGAGGGCCGGCTCGTCGTACTGGGCCGCGAGCGTGCGGTAGAACTCGGTGTAGTCTTCGGGCTTGATGTCGCCCTTCGACTTGGCCCAGAGTGCGGCGCCGTCGGTCAGGCGGCGCGCTTCGCCCTCCGGCGTCTCCTGGAGGTCGATCGGCACCGCCACGGCGCCCGAATGCTCCTTGACGAGTCGCTCGACCCGATAGGGCTCCAGAAACTCGCCGGCCGCGGCCTCGTTCAGGTGCAGCGTCACGCGGGTGCCGCGCGCCGGGGCCTCGGCTTCCGGCAGCGGCGACACCTGGTAGTCGCCCTTGCCGTCGCTGGTCCAGCGCCAGGCCGCGTCGGACCCCGCGCGGCGGGTGCGGACCTCGACGCTGTCCGCCACCATGAAGGCCGAATAGAAGCCGATGCCGAACTGGCCGATGAGGTTGCCGCTCTCCTCCTCGGCCTCGGCGCCGATCTTGTCGAGGAACGCCTTGGTGCCCGAGCTCGCGATAGTGCCGAGCGCCCGGTCGAGGTCGTCGCGGCCCATGCCGACGCCGTTGTCCACCACCGCGAGGGTCTTGGCGTCCTTGTCGATGACGACGCGGATGGCGAAGCCCTCGCCGTCGGCGGTGAGCGCCGGGTCGGCGATCGCCTCGTATCGCAGCTTCTCGCAGGCATCGGCCGCGTTGGAGATCAGCTCGCGCAGGAACACGTCCCGCTCCGAGTAGATGGAGTGGACCATCAGGTCCAGGAGCCGCGACACGTCGGCCTGGAACGCCTTGGTCTCGCCCGCGCCGCCGGTGGCGGCGCCTTGGGCCGTCTGGATGTCAGCCTCGCTCATGAACCCCGTGAACCCTTCCCTTCGATGTCCCAGGGCCCGGGGCCGCAGGGCGGCTCCGCTCGGGCACGGCCGGGACGGTGTCGATGCTTCGGCCCGCAGCGGACCGCCACCCTGCGGGCGGACCTCATATCGAGCCTGGGCCCGGGGATCGCAAGGCGGACCGTGGCGGAAAAGAGACCGGGACCGTCCGCTCGCGGGCCGGCCTTGAACCGCCCCGGCGCGCGAGCCATTCTGGGCCTATGCATGGGGCGCG
>CAXTFP010000456.1:0-3305 GCA_964243135.1 uncultured Lichenihabitans sp. | reverse complement strand
CGGCGTGCTCCGGGTCGAGGCGGTCGAGCCAGATGGTCGCCCCGA
Organism: uncultured Lichenihabitans sp.; assembly: GCA_964243135.1. Lineage (GTDB taxonomy): Bacteria > Pseudomonadota > Alphaproteobacteria > Rhizobiales > Beijerinckiaceae > Lichenihabitans. Next base: position 3,260 of record CAXTFP010000456.1, on the reverse strand, counting down.
CGGCCGGGACCGATTCACGGGCGCCGAGCGCCTGGGCGAGGCGGTCGTAGCGGCCGCCGCCGATCACGGGCCCGTCCGGGTGAGCGCCATGCGCCTCGAAGACGAAGCCGGTGTAATAGTCGAGGTTGCGGGCGAAGGCGGTGCGGAAGGCGAGGCGGCCGAGGTCGATGCCCTGCGCGGCCATGAAGCCCGTGCGTTCGTCGAAGAGGTCGAGGGCGCGGCCGAGGTCGAGCCCGGCTTCCTCCGCCAGGGCGCGGAGCTGGCCCGAGGCCCGGTCGGGGTCGCCCGACACCGCGAAGAACCGGCCGAGCACGGCGCGCCGCTCGTCGCCGAGCTCGGGGGCGGCACCCTGCGCCACCTGGGACAGGAAGCGGTCGGCGATCTCGCCCACCGAGCGCCCGCCCACCGTGGCGATGCCGGCGATGGACAGGAGGTCCGCCACCAGCGCGTGGGCGCCCGCGCCGTCTGACCCGGCCAGCGCCGCCAGCAGGCCGGAATGTCCGGCCCGCGCCGCCGGGGCGCCGCGCAGCACGGCGTCGAGCCCCTGCCCCTTCTCCAGCCCGCGCTTGAGGCGCCGGCGCCACAACGGCGGCAGGCCGACGGCATCGAGCAGGGCCGACACGAGGCCGGCGTCGCCGAGCGCCACGCGCAGGAGGCGGGTGCCGCCCCGCTCCACGCCGTCGAGCGCCAGGGCCAGGATCTCCGCGTCGGCCGCCGCGATGTCGGCGCGGCCGAAGCTTTCGAGCCCCGCCTGCGCGAACTCGCCCGAGCCGCCGTCGCGCATTCGGAACACCGGGCCGCAATAGCTGTAGGCGGCCGGCGCCCCGGCGGCCGGGGAGGCCACGTAGATGCGGGCCGCCGGGATGGTGTATTCGGGCCGGAGGCAGAGCTCGGCGGCGGCGGCGTCCGCCGTGATGTAGAGGCCGGCGCGGATGTCCTCGCCGCCGAGGTCGAGGAAGGTCGCGGCGTCCTGCAGGATGGGAGGCTCGACGCGGTCGTAGCCGGCCTCGACGAAGTGGCGCAGCAGCGCCGACCCCGCGCCGTCGCGCCCGCCTCCCGGCCCTGCTGTGTTCACGATGGATCCCGCGGCTCGCCTGCCCCGTCGCGTGACGGTCGGCGGACCTTTACCAACGCGGCACGCGGCGCGCACCCCGTTTCGCGCGCGAGGGTGAACGGGCGGGGTGGGAGGGACTGCTCGATCACCCTCGCACCCGGTCAACCTGGGGTGAACGGCCTCGCGGCTTGCCTTGGCGGCCGCATCCGGGCTTCTGTGCCCGGGACGGAAGGGCGGGGGTCGGGCACTGGACGGGATCGATCAAGCGGGCGGCGGGACGGCGGGCGAGAGGCTCGTCGCCCTGCTCGACTACGTCGGGCAGGTGGTGCGGCTCGACGAGCGCGTGGCCTACCGGCTCGCGGACTACCGGCTAGCGGACGGGTCGTCCGTGGCGATCCACGCCGGCGACGTCGCGTCCCTGCCCGGCGTCGCTTTCGACCTCGACGGCGATTCGCCGGTCTGGCTCGCGGTCGACCGCCTCGCGCGCCGGCCGCCCCCGGCCCCGCCGGACCGCCTCGCACCCTGGCTCGCGGGCGGCGCCGACCCCGGCGTACCCCCCGCCGTCCTGCCCGAGATCCTGCGCGAGGTCGGCGCGGCTGAGCGCGCCGCGCTGATCGCGGCCGACCGCGCCGCCGAGGAGGACTTCGCCCCCGTGCCGGCGCGCGAGGGCGCGCGGGGCCATGGCGGCTACGACCTCCGCCTGCGCCTCGCCGAGCAGCCCGGACTCGCCGAGGAGCTTCAGCTCTGGATCGGAAGCCAATGGGGCGACTGGGCGAAGGACGAAATCCTGAGGCGCCGCACGATTGCGGTCTACGGGCAGCTCTACCGCCTTCAACAGCTCGTCGAACTCGGCGGCGACAGCGCCGTCTCCCTCGTGTGGGGCATTGGCATGGTAAGCTGGCGGCGGGAGGGCCGCGCGATCGAGCGGCCGCTGATCGAGTGCGGGGCCGAGGTCGAGCTCGAACCCGACGGCCGCCTGACGGTGCGGCCCACCGAGGCCGAGCCGCGCGTCGACCTGAAGCCCTACGAGGAGATGGGCTGCGGCGACCTCGGCCCGCTCGATGCCGCCGCCCGCGCCGCCTTCGCGCGCGCCGAGGCGGAAGACGGCATCTCGCCATTCCGGCCCGACACGTTTGAGCCGCTGCTGCGGCTGGCGGCGGCGCGGCTCGCCCCGAACGGCATCTACCGTCGGGAGGACGCTCCCGGCCCCGAACCGGACGACGGGCCGGTGGTCACGGGCGACTGGGTGCTCTACGCCCGGCCCCGCTCGCAACACGTCGTGCTCGACGACATCGCCCGCTTCCGCGCCGCCGCGGATGGTGGGGCGACGGTCGGCGGCCTCGCCGAGCGGCTGGTGACGCCGCCCTCCGCCGCGACGCCCGGCGCCTGGGAGCCGCTGGCCGACCGCCTCGGCGCGGATGATGACGCGCCCGCGCTGGCCGAGGGCGAGCCGGGCTTCGGCGAGGTGTTCTTCCCCAAACCCTTCAACGACGACCAGGTCGCCATCGTGCGGCGCCTGGCCGGGGCCGACGGCCTCGTGGTCCAGGGCCCGCCCGGAACCGGCAAGACCCACACCATCGCCAACGTCATCTGCCACGCCCTGGCGCTCGGGCAGCGCGTGCTGGTCGTGTCGCGCGGGGAGGCCGCGCTGAGCGTGCTGCGCGACCAGCTCCCCGAAAAGGTGCGGCCGCTGGCCATCGCGCTCCTGTCGAGCGAGCGCCAGGGCATGAGGCAGGTCGAGGGGGCCATCCGCGAGATCCAGGCCGTGGTCGAGGAGAGTCGGCCGGAGATCCGCCGCGCCGCCATCCGGCGCTGCGAGGCCGAGATCGTGAAGATCCGCGCCCGTCTCGCCGCCATCGACGGCGAGGTCGACGCCATCGCGGCCCTGCAGTCCATCCCGCTCGGCCCCGCCGGGGAGCTGCCGGCCGACCTCGCCCGGAGGGTCTCGGCGGAGCGCGGCGCCCATCCCTGGTTCGACGACGCGCCGGAGCGTTTCGCCGCCGAGGCGGGGCTCGGCGACGAAGACCTCCTGCGCCTCGGCGCGGCGCGGGCCGCCGCGGGCGAGTTCCTCGACCACATCGATGCGGACCTGCCGGCGCCCGACGCCCTGCCCTCGGCCGCGCAGCTCGCGGGCTGGCATGGCGAGCTGCTCGACGGCGGGCGGCTGGCCGAGGCGGCCACGGCCGGTCCGGCGGGGGCCCTGCAC
>CAXTFP010000455.1:0-3321 GCA_964243135.1 uncultured Lichenihabitans sp. | reverse complement strand
CGCCGAGGACGTGCGGCCCGTCCCGGCCCCCGCGGTCGACGAGCCCGCCGCGGCGGGCGCGCCCTCCGAGACCGCCATCCTGGCGGGCGGCTGCTTCTGGGGCGTGCAGGGCGTCTACCAGCACGTCGCGGGCGTCACCAGCGCGGTGTCGGGCTACGCGGGGGGCGAGGCCGCCACCGCGCATTACGACGACGTCAGCACGGGTTCGACGGGCCACGCGGAATCCGTGAAGATCACCTTCGACCCCCGCCGGATCAGCTACGGCCGCATCCTGCAGATCTACTTCTCGGCCGCCCACAACCCGACCGAGCTGAACCGCCAGGGGCCGGACTCCGGCACGCAGTACCGCTCGGCCATCTTCCCGACCAGCGACGATCAGGCCCGGGTCGCCAAGGCCTACAAGGCCCAGCTCAACGCCGCCCACGTCTTCGGCGCCGCGATCGTCACCCGGATCGAGCCCGGCCACCCCTTCTACCCGGCCGAGGGGCACCACCAGGACTTCCTCGCCCACAACCCGAACTACCCCTATATCGCGATCAACGACCTGCCCAAGGTCGCGGCGCTGCGGCAGCTCTACCCGGATCTCTACCGCGCCGACCCGGTCCTCGTGTCCGCGGCGCAGCCGACGAACTGAGGACGCAGGCGGGACGGGGCTCCTCGCTTCGTCGCCCGGCGCCGACGCGACGAATTCAGCGGGTGACGCGTTGGTGCGATGAAGCGCGCCCGCCCGGGCACGACGGTCGCCCCGCAGATGCCTCGCCGTCGGGGCGCATCGGGTGACGGGTCGTCCCCCGCGGCCCTCAGGGCGAGCGTCGATCACCCAGGATCGCCATCCCGCAGCTACCAGGACGAGCCGATGACCCACACCAGAGCCTACGCGGCGCAGGCCGCCGATGCGCCGATCGCGCCCTTCGCCATCGAGCGCCGCGACCCCGGCCCGCACGACGTCGCCATCGACATCCTGTATTGCGGCGTGTGCCACTCGGACCTCCATCAGGTCCGCAACGACTGGGGCGGCTCGCTCTACCCCATGGTGCCGGGCCACGAGATCGTCGGGCGCGTCACGGCCGCCGGCCGGCACGTCGGGAAGTTGAAGGTGGGCGACCTCGCCGGCGTCGGCTGCATGGTGGATTCCTGCCGGCGCTGCGAGCCCTGCGAGGCCGACCTCGAGCAGTATTGCCTCGAAGGCTGCACCGTCACCTACAACGGCAAGGAGCGCGGCAGCGACCGGTTGACCTTCGGCGGCTATTCCGAGCGGATCGTCGTGGAGGAGCGCTTCGTCGTGAAGGTGCCCGAGAGCCTCGACCTCAAGGCCGTGGCCCCGCTGCTCTGCGCCGGCATCACGACCTACTCGCCCCTAAAGCACTGGAAGATCGGCCCGGGCCAGACGGTCGGGGTCATCGGCCTCGGCGGCCTCGGCCACATGGGCGTGAAGTTCGCCAAGGCGCTCGGCGCCCGCGTCGTGATGATCACCACCTCGCCCGAGAAGGGCAAGGACGCGTTGCGGCTCGGCGCCGACGCGGTGCTGGTGTCGCGCGACGCCGATGCCATGGCGAAGGCCAGGGGATCGTTCAACTTCCTGCTGAACACGATCCCGGTCGGCCACGACATGAACCCCTACATGGCGCTGCTGAAGCTCGACGGCACGATGGTGCTGGTCGGCGCGCTGACGGCGCTCGATCCCCTGATGGGCTTCAACGTCATCGCCGGGCGCAAGAGCGTCGCGGGGTCGGGCATCGGCGGCATGGCCGAGACCCAGGAGATGATCGACTTCTGCGCCGCCCACGGCATCGTCAGCGACGTCGAGATGATTAATATCCAGGACGTCAACGCGGCCTACGAGCGCCTGCTCAAGAACGACGTGCACTACCGCTTCGTCATCGACATGGCGTCGCTCAAGGCCGCCGCCTGAGGCGTCGGCCGCCGGTCTCATATCACCGGCGGCCCGTGCTGATCTTTTTCCCTCCCACCTCGCTCAGAATGAGAAAGGGTGGAGGAGCGCCGCCGTCGATATCATACGGAATCCGGCCGGTCCGGCTCCGCTCTTCTGCGTCAGATCGGGTAGCGGCCCGGCTCGGTCTCGATCGTGATCCAGCGCAGCTCGGTGAAGCTGTCGATGCCGGCCCGGCCGCCGAAGCGCCCGTAGCCCGAAGCCTTGAGGCCGCCGAAGGGCATCTGCGCCTCGTCGTGGACCGTAGGGCCGTTGACGTGGCAGATGCCGGACCTGATGCGGCGGGCGACGCGCAGGCCCCGCGCCGCGTCGCGCGTGAAGACCGCGGCCGAGAGCCCGTAGTCGGTGTCGTTGGCGAGCTCGACCGCGTGGTCCTCGTCCCGCGCCCGCGTGATGCCGACCACGGGGCCGAAGCTCTCCTCCCGGAACAGCCGCATGGCGGGCGTCACGCGGTCGAGCGCCTGGGGTGCCATCAGCACGCCCGCGGCGAGGGGGCCGCCCGCGATCCGCTCGGCGCCGCGGGCGAGCGCGTCCTCGATCAGGGCTTCCACGGCCTCGACCGCGGCCCGGTCCACGACGGCGCCGAGCGGCGTCCGCCCCTCCCGCGGGTCGCCGGCCCGGAGCGTCGCGACCTTGGCGGCGAACCGCGCCGCGAAGGCGTCCGCCACGGCCTCGACCACGATGATGCGCTCGGTCGACATGCAGATCTGGCCCGAGTTCATGTAGGCGCCGAAGGCCGCGGCCTTCACGGCCTCGTCGAGGTCGGCGTCCTCTAGCACGAGCATCGGCGCCTTGCCGCCGAGTTCGAGCAGGACGGGCTTGAGGTGCTCGGCGGCGCGGCGGGCGACGATGCGGCCCACCGCGGTCGAGCCCGTGAAGTTGATGCGGCGCACGGCCGGGTGGTCGATCAGCGCGCCCACGACCGCGGCGGCGTCCGCCGGGGCGTTGGTCACGAGGCTCAGGGCGCCCTCGGGCAGCCCGGCCTCGCCGAAGGCCTCGACGATCAGGCCGTGGGTGCGGGGGCAGATCTCGGAGGCCTTCAGCACGGCGGTGTTGCCGCAGGCGAGCGGCACCGCCACGGCCCGCACGCCCAGGATCACCGGGGCGTTCCAGGGCGCGATGCCGAGCACGGTGCCGACGGGCTCGCGCAGCGCCATAGCGATGCAGCCGGGCTTGTCCGAGGGGATCACCTCGCCGGTGATCTGGGTGGTGAGGGCCGCAGCCTCGCGCACCATGCCGGCCGCGAGCGCGACGTTGAAACGCGCCCAGCCCTCCGTCGCGCCGGTCTCGTCGATCATGGCGTCCACGAAGGCCGAGGCCCGTCCCTCCAGCGCCTCGGCGGCCCGCGTCAGCGCCGCGCGGCGCGCGCC
>CAXTFP010000454.1:0-3321 GCA_964243135.1 uncultured Lichenihabitans sp. | reverse complement strand
GTGCTGATCATCAGCCACGACCGCGACCTGCTCGACGCCGTCTGCGACCACATCCTGCACCTCGATGCCGCCAAGCTCAGCCTGTGGAAGGGCAACTACGAGAGCTTCGAGACCCAGCGCCGCGAGCAGCAGCTCATCCAGCAGAAGCACATCAAGAAGCAGGAGGAGCAGCGCAAGCACCTCCAAAGCTTCGTCGACCGCTTCCGCGCCTCCGCCACCAAGGCCCGGCAGGCGCAGTCGCGCATCAAGATGCTGGAGCGGCTGAAGCCCATCTCGGCCATCGTCGACACGGACGTGCTGCCCTTCCACCTGCCCTCCCCGGCCAAGCCGCTGAGCCCGCCCATCGTGGCGATGGACGGCGCAGCGACCGGCTACGGAGACCACACGGTGCTGTCGCGTCTCGGCCTCAACATCTCCAACGATGACCGCATCGGCCTGCTCGGCTCCAACGGCAACGGCAAGTCCACCTTCGCCAAGCTGGTGGCGGGCCGCATGGACGTGACGGGCGGCACGCTGCGCAAGTCGTCCAAGATGACGGTGGGGTTCTTCGCCCAGCACCAGGCCGAGGAACTCGGCGGCGGCGAGACGCCCTACAACTTCGTGGCGGCACGCATGCGCGACGTGCCGGAAAGCCGCATCCGCACCCGCTGCGCCCAGCTCGGATTCCCGGCGCAGAAGGCCGACACGCCGGTGACGCAGCTTTCGGGCGGCGAGAAGGCGCGGCTGATGATGGGGCTCGCGGCCTTCGAGGGGCCGCACCTGCTCATCCTCGACGAGCCGACGAACCACCTCGACATCGACAGCCGCTCGGCCCTGATCGAGGCCATCAACGAGTATGAGGGCGCGATCATCCTGATCTCGCACGACCGCTACCTGATCGACGCCTGCGCGGACCGGCTGTGGCTGGTGGACGGCGGCACCGTGAAGGCCTTCGACGGCGACATGGACGACTACAAGTCGCTGGTGCTGAGCCGCGCCGGCGGCGGCCCGCCCGGCGGACGGGCGAAGAGCGAGGCGGCCGCGGCGAAGCCGGCCCGGGACGAGCGGCCGTCGCCCGCCAAGGCGGCCCAGCAGGCCAAGAAGCAGATCGCGGCGCTCGACGAGCGCATCGCCAAGCTGTCGGCCCTCATCGCCCGGGTGGACGCGGCACTGGTCGATCCCAACGCCTATTCGCGCGACAAGAACAAGGCCGGCCAGCTCGCCGGCCAGCGCCGCGAGCTGCAGCGGGCGCTCGACGCGGCGGAGGACGAGTGGCTGGCGCTGACGTCGAAGTTCGAGGCCGCGGCGGAGTGAGGGTCGGCCGTCTCGTCTTTCGATGCGGGATTCCGAAGGGCTCGCCCTTCGGCGGGTGCAGGGCGGCGCCCTGCAGGAGCGTCAGCGCCGCCGTCGCGTCGCCCGCTCGATGAGGTCGGCAGCGCGGACCACGCCCCCGGCGGCGCGGATCTCGTCGCGGAGGGCCTCGGCGCGCTCGCGGTAGCGCGGCCCGTCCAGCAGGGCGCCCAACGCCGCCGCGACGGTCTCGGCGGTGAAGCGCCGGCGCGGGATGACGATGCCGGCGCCGCTGCGCTCGACGCGCGCCGCGATAGCCCCCTGTTCGAAAGCCATGGGCACCACGACCAGCGGCACGCCGGCCGCCAGCGCGTCCAGCACGGTGTTCAGCCCGCCGTGCGTGACGACGGCCGCCGCGGTCCGCATCACCGCGCGCTGCGGCACGAAGCTCTCGACCCGCGGAGCGCCGGGTAGCGACGCCACTTCCGCCTCGTCGAGCTTGCCGCCGTGCGCGACCGTCAGCGCGAGGCCGAGCCGCTCGCAGGCCGCCGCCACGGCGCCGAAGACGGGCAGCCGTGCGCCCTGCAGAGTGCCGAGCGAGCAGAACACGTTGGGCCGGCCCGGCTCGGCCCGCCATTCCCGCATCTCGGCCAGCCGCAGCGGCCCGCAGGGGTGGAGCACCCGCGGCGGGGACGCGCGGGGGAAGTCGAAGCCCTCGACCGACTGGCTGATCTCCAGGGTCGGCGACAGGCAGTCCTCCAGCGTCTCCAGGCCGCCGAGGTCCCAGGCGCGCGAGCGGCGGCCGATCACCTCCAGGAGAGGCCGCATCATCCAGTCCGCGACGCGATGGCCGCCGAGGTTGCGCCGCACGCCCCAGGGCGTGTCGTCGTAGCGCCAGCCCACGAAGGCCGGGGGCACGGTGGGTTCACGGTCGATCAGCAGGGCGTTGGCGACTGACACCACGGGGATGCCGAGGTGGCGCGCCACGAGGCCGCCGGCGGGCTCCGTCTGGTCCGACACGATCGCCCCGGCGTGGACCCGCCGCAGCGCCGCCGGCACCTCGTCGCACAGCATCTCGGTCGTGTCGGCCATGTCGCGGATCACGCCGCGGATGCCGAAGAGCCCGGTGGTGGCCCCGAGCCGCGCCGTCATGCGGGCGAGGCGGCCCGGCGGGTGGGTGCGGGCGCCGACCGCCGCGAAGCCGATGCCGGGCCGCGACACCTTCGGGCCGACGTCCGCCTGGGCCACGAAGGTCACGGCATGGCCCCGGTCGACGAGGGTGCGCGCCAGGGCCAGCATGGGGTTGAGATGACCCGCGTAGGGCGGGGTCAGGAAGGCGAAATGGGTCAAGGCACCGTGCTGCGCGCTCGTGATCCGGTCCGCGAGGCCGACCGCACACCGATACGGCGCCCTGCCTAACGCGGATCCGCTCCCTCCGCCATCGCGGGGGCGCCGCATCCCCGTCCGCCGCTGGACAGGGCCCGGAGGCGGACGTAGCATTTCAACTCCAGCGAGAGTCGACCATGACGCATCGCATCCTGTTGGCCGTCTCCGGCCTCGCCCTCCTCTCGACCGCCGCGGGCCCCGCGGCAGCGGTCGAGTTCCGGCACCGCGAGCCGGCCTTCGTGCCCGTGCACCACTGCACGTGCCGCTTCGAGGGGAAGGACGTCGAGTTGGGCGAGCGCCGCTGCATCTCCACCCCGCAGGGCGCGCGCGGGGCGGTCTGCGTCATGGAGGGGAACGTCACATCCTGGCGCCCGAGCCAGGACGGGTGCCCCGAAGCCTCGCTGCCGATGCCACGCGGCTGATCCGCCCCCCGGTCAGTGCAGGATCTGACCGAGGAACAGGCGGGTGCGCTCGTGCTGCGGGTTCGAGAAGAACTCAGCCGGGGTGTTCATCTCGACGATCTCGCCGGCATCCATGAAGACCACGCGGTCCGCCACCTGCCGGGCGAAGCCCATCTCGTGGGTGACGCAGAGCATAGTCATGCCCTCGTTGGCGAGCGACACCATCGTGTCGAGCACCTCCTTGACCATCTCGGGGTCGAGCGCC
>CAXTFP010000453.1:0-3332 GCA_964243135.1 uncultured Lichenihabitans sp. | reverse complement strand
AGCGCCGCAGCGCATAGGCCCCGCCCGCCACCGCCGCGGCCATCAGCAGCGCCTGGAACGGCACGCCGAACACCCGGCCGAGGCCGATGAACTGAAAGCCGGGCGCGCGGAACACCTGGAGGTTGCCGTTGGTCATCACCTGGGCGATGCCGCGGCCGGCGATGTAGAGCACCAGCGTGGCCACGATGGGCTGGATGCGGTAGCGCGTGATGACGAGGCCGTTGAGCCAGCCGAGCGCCGTCACGGCCGCGACGGGCAGCGCCATGCCGAGCCCCACCGCGAGCGCTTCCGAGGGGATCGCGCCGAACTTGCCCGTGAAGATGAGCGGCGCGAGCTGGCCCGCGATGGCCATCAGCGAGCCGACCGACAGGTCGATGCCACCCGTCGCGATCACCAGCGTCATGCCGACCGCGACGATGACGATGGGCGCCACCTGGGTCAGGTTCACGTTAAGCGTCTGCAGCGACAGGAAGTTCGGCGTCACGAGGGCGTTGAGCAGCAGCAGGACGGCCAGCGCCACGAGGGCGCCGTTGCGGCGCAGCGCGAGGCCGGCCGCGCCGGTGCCGGAGGGCAGGGGGAGGGCGCGGTCCGTCACGGGGCGGGCGCCCCCTCGTGGCGCCGGTGGTCCTCGGCGGTCCCGTGCGCCATGGCCAGGAGGATGGCGTCCTCGGTCAGGGCCTCGCCCTTCAGCTCCGCCACCGTGCGGCCGTCACGCAGCACGTAGGCGCGGTCCGATCCTTCCACGATCTCCTCCACCTCCGACGATACCATCAGCACGGCGAGCCCCGTGCCGGCGAGCTCGCGGATCAACGCCTGGATCTCGGCCTTGGCGCCGACGTCGATGCCGCGAGTGGGCTCGTCGAGGATCACGAGCCTGGGGTCGGTGCACAGCCAGCGCGCCAGCAACACCTTCTGCTGGTTGCCGCCCGACAGCTCCCGGATCGGCTGCTCGGGGCTCGAACACTTGATGCCGAGGCGCTTGACGAAGCGGTCCACGATGGCGCGCTGGCGCGCCTCGTCCACGATGCCGGCCGCGGTCAGGCGCGGCATCAGGGCCAGCGTCAGGTTCTCCCGCACCGACAGGTCCGGCACGATGCCCTCGTGCTTGCGGTCCTCGGTGCAGAAGCCGAGGCCGGCCGCGATGGCCTGGGCGGGGGCGGCCGGCGCGAAGGCGCGGCCGTCGAGCGCGATCTCGCCCGCCTCGGCCCGGTCGGCCCCGAAGAGCAGCCGCACGCTTTCCGTGCGGCCCGAGCCGAGCAGGCCCGACAGGCCGACGATCTCGCCCGCGCCGACCGTGAAGGACACGTCCCCCACGAGCGGCCCGCGCTTGAGGCCGCGCGCCTCGACGACGGGACCCCGCCCCTTGGCCGGCCCCGGCGCCTTGGCGCCGAAGCCCGTGGCGCCCCGGCGCGCCACGGTGTTGAGGTCGCGCCCCAGCATGGAGGCCACGAGGTCGAGCTTGGACATCCCGGACAGGGCGCCGACCCGCACGGTGGCGCCGTCCCGCATGATCGTGACGCGGTCGCAGACGGCGTAAAGCTCGTCGAGCTTGTGGCTGACGAAGACGGTCGACACGCCGTCGCGCTTCAGCCCGCGGATGACGGCGAACAGGCTCTCGACCTCGCGGTCGTCGAGCGAGGAGGTGGGCTCGTCCATGATGACGAGCCGCGCCTCGAAGCCGATGGCGCGCGCGATGGCGACCATCTGCTGGGTGGCGATGGGGTAGCTGTCGAGCGGGCGGCGCACGTCGATGTCGAGGTTGAAGCGGCCGAGCAGGGCGCGGGCCTGCGCGGCCATGGCGCGGCGGTCGAGCAGTCCGAGGCGGCTGAAGCGCCGGCCGAGGCCGATGTTCTCGGCCACCGAGCGGAAGCCGACGAGATTGACCTCCTGGTAGATGGTGGCGATGCCCCGCGCCTGGGCGTCGCCGGGCGACGCCGCCTCGAAGGGCTGCCCGCCGAACGTCACCTCGCCAGCGTCGCGCCGGTAGAAGCCCGTCAGCACCTTGATGAGTGTCGACTTGCCGGCGCCGTTCTGGCCCACGAGGGCGTGGACCTCGCCCGCGCCCACCGCGAGCGCGGCCTCCGTCAGGGCCGCCACCGCGCCGAAGCGCTTGGCCACGCCGCTCATGGCGAGGAGCGGCATGGGGCTGGCAGGGGGAAGCGTCAATGGGCCAGAACCTTTCCGTCCGGGCCGGCGGGGGTGGCGCCGGCCCGGCCGATCATGCCGCGATCAGAAGGCGGTGGCCATCAGTTCCTTGGCGTTCGACGCGTCGTAGAACTGGTCCTGGTTGATGATCTTCGGGGGGATCGTTTCCCCGTTGGCATAGGCCTGCAGGGTGGCGAAGGCCTTGGGCCCGAAGCGCGGGTTGCACTCGCAGGTGGCGCCGAACTCGCCCGCTGCGATGGATTCCACGGCCTCCTTCTCGCCGTCGCATGACACGATCAGCACGTCCTTGCCCGGCACCTTGCCGGCCGCCTTCAGGGCCGCGATGGCGCCGAGCGCCATCTCGTCGTTGTGGGCGAAGATGGCGGTCGCGTCGGGATGCGCCTGGAGCAGCGTTTCGGCGACCTGCCGGCCCTTGTCGCGGGTGAACTCGCCGTTCTGGCTCGCCACGACCTGCATGCCGGACTGCGCCTTGACGGCGTCGTCGAAGCCCTTCTTGCGCTCGGTCGCGGCCGAAGCCCCGGTGGTGCCCTCAAGCTCGATGATCTTGGCCTTGCCGTTCGAGGCCTTGATCAGCCACTCGGCCGAGCGGCGGCCCTCCTCGATGAAGTCCGAGCCGATGAAGGTGAGGTAGTCGCGGCCCGCCTGAGCGAGGCTCTGGTCGACGTTGCGGTCGAGCAGGATGACCGTGATGCCGGCCTTCTTGGCGTTCATGATGGCCGGGATCAGCGGCTTCTCTTCGCGCGGGGCGAGGAAGATCACATCGACGCCCTGGGCGATCATGCTGTTGACGTCCGACACCTGCTTGGCGGCCGAACTGGCGGCGTCCGTGTAGACGAGCTGGAAGCCGAGCTTCTTGGCCTCGTCCTGCATCGAGGTGGTTTCGGCGATGCGCCAGGGATTGTTGCTCTCGGTCTGGGCGAAGCCGACCTTGTAGGTGGCCTTCTTGGCCAGCGGCGCGAGCCCGCCGGCCGCGAAGCCCGGGGCCGCCGTGAGAAAGGAGCCGCCGGCCGCCGCAACGCCCGTGGCGGCGGCGGTGAGCAGCGTGCGTCGCGTCAAGATCATGGTGGTTCCCCCATCTGTCGTCCCCCGTGCCGTGCATGGCCCAGGCTTGCCGCGACTTGTCCCGTGCCGGATATTGTCTGTCAAGGCTGCGGGCGGAGGCAGAG
>CAXTFP010000452.1:0-3332 GCA_964243135.1 uncultured Lichenihabitans sp. | reverse complement strand
GAGGGGAGAAGGGAACGGCCAGCGTCAGCGAAGTGTGCCAACGCTAGGCCTTCGCGGGGAGGAGGGCTCGGAGCCGATCGGACGGAAGGGGTTCGTGACGGGGACCTCAGAACAGGATCGCCCGGCGGATCGGGTGGTCGGCCGGGAAGGTGGCCTCGAACAGGGCTGCGAGCTCGCGCGTGAAGCCGTAGCCGGCGTCCTTGAGGTCGCGGAACACGGGGTCGTCGCGGTCGCGGCGCGTCAGGCGCTCCAGGTGGCGGCGCACGCCGGGCTTGGCCAGCCGGTCGAGGAAGTGGTCGTAGCTGTCGAGGATCGGCCCGACGGCGCCGCGCCCGCAGACCGCCGCCATGCGGTCGAGCGGCGTCAGGGCGAGGAGCTCCTCCAGCCGGGCGACCTTGGCGGCCGCCTCCCCGTCGCGCGTGGCGCCGAGCGCGAAGAGCCCGCTGGCGTAGAGGAGCTTGCGCGAGAAGACGAGCTTCAGGTTGCGCAGGCCCCAGGGCTTGTCGGCCTCGCCGGTCTTGTATTCGTAGTCGACCGCGATGGTGCGGTAGTAGCGGATGAGGTCGTTGAGGAGGAACAGCGGCAGCAGCCCGTCGCCGACCCGCGGCGCGATGTAGCGCTCCAAGAGCGTGCGGCGCGCGCGGCGGAAGCCCTCCCCGTCGCACAGCGGCTCGCCTTCCAGCAGGAACAGCATGCGGCGCGTCAGGCGCTGGTTGGTGTCGTCCTGCCCGCCCATGTTGCGCACCATGTCGGGCAGGCGCTCGACGGCCGCGAAGGGGCCGCCCCGCGCGGGCTCGACCGGCACCGCGTTCTTGATGGCCTCGTGCAGGGCGGCCGCCCAGTCGGGCTCGCCGTCGGCCGCCCCGTCGGCCCCGGCCTCGAGCCGGATGATGAAATAGTCGAGGTCCGAGGACGCGCAGGCTTCCCGCCGCGCGAAGGACCCGCAGGCCACGACGACCGCGCCGGCCGGCACCGCGCGCCCGACGAGGCCCCGCAGCTCGCCGAGCTTGCGGTCAGAATAGGCCCGGGCCTTCGCGATCGCCGCGTGCGTCATTGAACAGGTCCTGTCGCAGCTCCTCGATCCGCTCGTCCGTCACGGCGTGGACGGGCAGGATGCGTTCGGATCGCTTCTGCCGATAGCGGTTCTTGTCGTCGCGCGAGAAGAAATCCACGCTCTCGTCCGTGAAGAAGCGGCGCGTGCGCGCCCGCAGCGGCGCCGTCAACGCCCGGCGCGCCTGCTGCTCGAAATGCGGCGCCGTGAGCAGCGCCCGCAGTTCGGGCAGCTTGGCGAAGAGCCGGCGCTCGGACGACAGGTAGTCGGCGCGCGAGAAGCGCTCGAGGTTGCGCCGCATCATGTCCTGGCAGAGGGCGTCGGCCAGCATGCCCTTCTCGGAGTTGATGATGACGCCGTAGACCATGTCCTTGCAGCGCCAGAACTCGTCGACCGCCAGCCGGTCCTCCTCGCCCGCGCGGCGCGTCGCCGCCAGCGTCACGGTCTCGGGGCTCAGGCGCGGCGCCGGCTTCTCGTAGGTGTGGGACCGCAGGATGCCCTCGATCGTGTCGAAGTTGATGGGTCCGGCGAAGAAGCCGTCGTGGCCGGGGTCGGCCCCACCGATCACGGCCGCCACGCGCTCGACGTCGATCCCGCCCTCGACCAGGAGGGCGTAGACCTCGACCCCCAGCGGCACGCGCCCGAACAGGATGTCCTCGGTCGCGGCGTGGTGGTCGATGCCGAACTCCTCCTTGAACACGGGCTCCAGCGAATGCGACAGGGGCGCGTGGCCGATGTCGTGCAGCAGGGCCGCGGCGCCGATCAGCCGGCGCTCGGCGGGCGGCAGCGCCCGCGCTTCGGCGTAGAGCAGGGCCAGCCGCGCCACGCCGAGGCTGTGCTGGTGGCGGGTGTAGCGGCGGCTGCCCGGCCGGCCGTTCGGCGCCGGGATGCGGGCGTAGTCGATGCCCCCGAGGAAGCGCACGTTGCGCAGGCGGCCGAAGGCGCGGGTTCCGATGAGGCGGCGCAGCAGGGGGTCGCCGTCGGCCTCGGGGTCGAGCGGCGCCTTGAAATTGTACTGCGACCGCGCCGGGCCGTTCCACTCTGCCGTCACGCTGCGCAGCTCTCCTGGGGCAGACAGATCCTCGCCGGCCTTCAACCCGTCCCGGCCGGTATAGGTCCGCAGGACCTGTCTCGGTAGGAGAGCGGGTCGGTCCGGCGGTCCTTTTCCGTGCCGGGTGCGTCGAGTCCTTGGCCCGATGCGGGGGCATCGCGCCTGCGGCCTCTCCTGCCCGACCCGCAAAATTCCTCGCCGGCCCTCGACCGCCTCCTGCCGAGACAGGTCCTTACCGAAACGCGCCGTCACCCTCCAGCTCAAGTGCCGGGCCGGGCTGCGCGTCGGGCGGGCAATGCGCTTGCACTTCGCCCGCGATGGCGGCAAAAATCGACGGCGGGTGGAAAGTGAAGCCCGTCGTCCTTCGCGCCCGTGCGGCGCCGCGCGTCCCTGGGAGCCTCCGATCAGTCCGTCGAAGCCGTCCGGCGCCAGGATCCACGGCCAGATCGTCGGCACGCTCGCCCGCGAGGTCCTGGGCGGCGCCCTCGCGCCCGGCGATCCCCTGCCCAACGAGGACCTGCTGGCGGCGCGCTTCGACGTGAGCCGCTCCTCGATCCGCGAGGCCGTGAAGACGCTGAGCGCCAAGGGGCTGATCGAGAGCCGCCAGCGCGTCGGCGCCCGCATCCGCCCGCGCGCCGACTGGCACATGCTGGACCCCGACCTCCTGGCCTGGCACCCGGACATCCGCCGCGACCGCCCGCTGATGAGGGGCCTCCTGGAGACGCGGCGCATCATCGAGCCGGCCGCGGCCGAGATCGCCGCCGTGCGCGCCACCGACGAGGACTTCGCCGGCATCGCGGCCTCGCTCGACGCCATGGCCGAAGCCGCGCCCCACGACCTCGACGCCTGCTGCGACGCCGACCTCGCCTTCCACGGCGGGGTGATCGCGGCGAGCCGCAACGTCGTGCTGGGGGGCCTCGTGGCCTCCATCGCGGCGGCGCTGCGGGCCTCGTTCCAGGCCACCAACAGCGTTTCCGAGGACCAAGCCCGCTCCGTCGCCACCCACCGCGCGGTGCTCGACGCCCTGCGGCGCCGCGATGGCGCGGACGCGCGCGCCGCCATGAACGCCGTGCTCGACAACACCGAGCACGACCTCGACGCCGCGTGAGCGCGCGGCCGTGATGACCCGCCCCGCTGCGGCCCTGGCCGCCGCCCTCGTGCTCGCGGCCGGCGCCGCCCGCGCCGCGAGTCCCGCCCGCGACTGGGCCGACGACCCCGCCGCGCGGGACC
>CAXTFP010000451.1:0-3335 GCA_964243135.1 uncultured Lichenihabitans sp. | reverse complement strand
GGCTCGCGCCGCATCACCCACGCCACCGAGGTGCTGGGGCTCGAGCGCGACGTCATCATCACCCAGGACGTGATCCTCTACGACATCCTCGGCGAGGACGCGCAGGGCAAGCTGAAGGGCCGCCACCGCTCGACCGGCATCGGCCAGCCCCGCTTCTTCGAGCGCGCGCGCTACTACGGCGAGGAGGAGCGCCTGGCCGCGGCGCTCGACCGCTCCGACCCCAAGGACGGCGTGCGGGCGTGACGGAGGCTTGAGCGCGATGGACCAGAACATGCTCCTCGCCTACGGATTCGGGGTCGGCGCGGTCGGCTGCGCGCTCTTCGTGCTCAGCCCCTACCTGTCGGGCGACATCAAGGCCGAGAAGCGCCTGGCATCCGTGGGCGGGCAGCGCGCCAAGCGCTCCGTCGACCGCGCGGTCGACGCCGCGAGCCGCCGCAAGCAGGTGGCCGACAGCCTGAAGGAGGTCGAGCAGCGCGGCAAGACCAAGAAGGTGTCGCTGGAGATGCGCATCCAGCAGGCCGGGGTGGAGTGGAGCCCCGTGACCTTCATGACGATCTCGGCGGTCTGCGGCCTGGCGCTGGGCGCCGGGGGCTATTTCGGCGAGGACAGCCTCGCCATCGGGGCCGCGGCCGCCCTGGTGGGGGGCTTCGGCCTGCCGCGGTGGATACTGGGCTATCTCAAGAAGCGGCGGCTCGCCAAGTTCACCGATCAGTTTCCCAACGCCGTCGACATCATCATCCGGGGCGTCAAGGCGGGCCTGCCGCTCGGCGACTGCCTGAGGGTCGTGGCCTCGGAGTCGCCGGAGCCGCTCCGGGCGGAGTTCCGCCGCGTCGTCGAATCCCAGGCCGTGGGGCTCGGCGTGACGGAAGCCGTCGACCGCATGGCCGAGCGTGTGCCCATCACCGAGGCCAACTTCTTCGCGGTCGTGATCGGCATCCAGCAGAAGGCCGGCGGCAACCTCACCGAAGCGCTGGGCAACCTGTCGCGCGTGATCCGCGACCGCAAGAAGATGAAGGCCAAGGTCAAGGCCGTGTCGTCCGAGGCCAAGGCCTCGGCCGGCATCATCGGCTGCCTGCCCCCGGTGGTGGGCTTCCTGGTCTACATCATGGCGCCCGACTACATCTCGCTGCTGTGGACCACCTCGACCGGCCGCATGATGATGGGCGGCGGCGCCTGCTGGATGGGGATCGGCGTCTTCGTGATGAAGCAGATGATCAACTTCGATATCTGAGAGCCTGTTTGATGGCTGGGATGGAGGCTGCGTTGGGTGGCAAAGTGCCGAATGACAGGAGGAGGGCGATGCCGATAGTCCATGCTATCGGCGAGGCCTCCGACGCATCAGGCGGCCTTTGCCGCCCGACCTGCAGGGCTGCGCCGCTTTTCGGCGCCCGGTTCGTCGCCGCGCTCGACCGTAGCCTCCGCTACGCTCGTCGCACGGCTCCTGCCGGGCATCCGAGAATCGGCTGCAGCGCAGCCCCATCGCAGCCATCAAACAGGCTCTGAGAGCGCTGGAGCGGGCATGTTCGACCTGATCTACGACAAGCTGGCGGACCACCACTTCATGTCGAGCCTGCTGGCCGCGGTGGCGGCGGGCGCCACGATCCTGATGCTGGTCATGCCCCTGCTGGAGACCGACACGCTCGGCCGACGCATGAAGCAGGTGTCGTCCGAGCGCGAGCGCATCCGGGCCCGCGAGCGCGAGAAGCTCGCCAAGGGCGGCCGGGCCAGCCTGCGGCCGGAGGCCAAGGCCTTCATGTCGCGCGTCGTCGAGGGCTTCAGCGCGTCGAAGTGGCTCGGCACCGAGGGCGCCAAGCAGAAGCTCGCCATGGCGGGCTACCGCGGGCAGGGCGCGGAGGTGACGTTCCTGTTCTTCCGGCTGGTGGCGCCGGCCGCGGGCATCGCGGCGGCGCTGGGCTACGTCCTCGTCCTGGCGAGCCCCGACATGTCGCTGATCGTCAAGGCCGGCATCTGCCTCGGCGGCGCCTATCTCGGCATCAAGGCGCCCGAGATCGCCCTGTCCAACACGACGGGCAAGCGCCAGAAGTCGATCCGCATGGCCTTCCCGGATATGCTCGACCTGCTGCTGATCTGCGTCGAATCGGGCATGTCGCTCGAACACGCGGGCCGCAAGGTGGCGGCCGAGATCGGCGCGCAGTCGATCCCCATGGCCGAGGAGATGACCCTGACCATGGCCGAGATGTCCTACCTGCCGGACCGGCGCCAGGCCTTCGAGAACTTCGCCACGCGCACGGGGCTCGAACTGGTCAAGTCCCTGGCGACCGTGCTGATCCAGTCCGAGCGCTACGGCACGCCGCTCGGCGCGGCGCTCCGCGTGCTGTCGCAGGAGGGGCGCGACGTGCGCATGAACGAGGCCGAGAAGAAGGCCGCCTCGCTGCCCCCCAAGCTCACCGTGCCGATGATCCTGTTCTTCCTGCCGGTGCTGTTCATCATCATCGGCACGCCGGCCGGCATCCAGATCGCGGCCGTCTCGAAGTGACATGATCGGCCGAAGGCCGACAGCCTCGGTCGCGCGCTCCGTTCCGCGCGGTTGCAGGGGGGAACCGGCCTTCGGCCGGACATATGGCGCTGGCTCCCCGCATGCGCGGGGACGAGCGGCCGAGAGGGCGATCCGGGCCGGTCGGCCCCGGGCCTCGCGTGATGCGAAGGTGAGCCTCAGCCCGCCAGCGGCTTCGTCATGTCGCCCGGGCGGACCCAGGCGTCGAAGTCCTCGCCCGACACGCCGAGCTTCACGGCGGCATCGCGCAACGTCATGTCGTCGCGGTAGGCCATGAGGGAGATCTTGGCGGATTTTTCATAGCCGATATGCGGGTTCAGCGCCGTCACCAGCATCAGCGAACCGTCGAGGTTCTGCTTGATCTTGCGGGCGTTGGGTTCGATGCCGACCGCGCAGAAGCTGTTGAAGGCGCCCAACCCGTCGCTCAAGAGGGCGATGGATTCGAGGATGTTGTGCAGCATCACGGGCTTGAACACGTTGAGCTGGAAGTTGCCCTGGCTGCCCGCGAAGGCGACCGCGTGGTCGTTGCCGAATACCTGCACGGCCACCATGGTCAGGGCCTCGCACTGGGTCGGGTTGACCTTGCCCGGCATGATGGAGGAGCCGGGCTCGTTCTCGGGGAGAGACAGCTCGCCGAGGCCGGAGCGCGGGCCGGAGCCCAGGAAGCGGATGTCGTTTGCGATCTTGAACAGCCCGGACGCGAGCGCGGTCAGCGCGCCCTGCGTGAAGACGAGCGCGTCGTTGGAGGCCAGCGCCTCGAACTTGTTCGCGGCCGACGTGAAGGGCAGCCCGGTCAAGGCCGCGACCTTGGCCGCGAAGG
>CAXTFP010000450.1:0-3356 GCA_964243135.1 uncultured Lichenihabitans sp. | reverse complement strand
GTTCGCCGAAGCTCCGCGCGACCCTGACGCTGAGCGCCTACTGGCGGCCCGGCCGGAAGACGGCCTTGACTCCATGAAAAAGCGGCCGGTCTCGCGACCGGCCGCCCTCGTTTTCTGTCGGACTGAGAACCTCAGCCGGTCGCCTTCAGCAGGGCATTGAAGCCCGGGCCGCCGTTGGCGCCGTTCGGGAAGAACAGGCCCTTGGTGGCGTTCGGCGCCCCGTAGACGATGTTCAGCACCTGCCGTGGCGTGCGGGCGAAGACCAGGCTGTTCGGGTCGGTCGGCACGATGTTCGCGGGCGACGGGAAGCCCCCGGCCAGCGTGCTCTGGTCACCGCCGATGGCCTGATCGTCCTTGGCGCCGGCCAGCGTGGCGCGCAGGCTGGAGATCAGCGCGGTCGCGTTGTTGTAGAACTGGTTCTGCTGGGAGAACAGCAGCGTCCGGATTGTGGAGGCGTGATAGGCCTCGACCGCCAGGATGCTGGCCGCAGCGCCCAGATAGGTCTTGTTGGTGATGAAGGGCGCGGCGCCGTTATAGGCCGTCACGCCGACATCCTCGAACACGTAAGCGGCGAGCAGGAACGAGAAGTCGTCCGCGTAGGGGTTGAACTCCGCGGGCAGGCCGGCCGCGGCGGCGAGCGCCGTGAAGGAGGCGTCGAGCGAGATGACGGGCTCCGCCACCGCGCTGGAACCGAGTGCCGACTTCAGGAAGATGACGTGGTTCTTCTCGTCGTTGGCGATCTCGGACGCGATGCTCTGGACCACCGGGTTCGTGAAGGGAACCTTGCTGCCGCCGCGGACGCCGCCGCCCTGGGTGCCGGTGCCCGTGAGCAGGCTGGCGTCGAGACCGACGCCGTAGACCGCGCGCTGGTAGAATTCGCCCTCGAGATATTCAAGGTTCAGGGCGAAGTTCAGGATCGCCACGTCAAGATCCGGAGTCGCGGCCTCGGCCTCGCCGGTGGCGACGGCCGCGAGGGCCGCCAGCGCGGTGCCCATGCCGGCAGTCTTGAGGAAGGCGCGGCGGCCGGCTTCGAGGTCGATCGGACGCTGGATGGCGGTTTCGCCCTCGTCTTTTCGGTCGGACATGAGACTCTATCTCCCTGTTATGAAACGATGGGGGCCGATCATCCAGCCACCGGCGTACTTTCGTGCCCCAACCTTAGGCTAGGGGCCGAACTCTTTCTGGCAAGACGTTGGCCTCATACGGGCTGAATTCTGCCCCGCCCACCACGCACCGTGGCATTCCTGCACCGATCCACTGCGGCAGGCGGATCGGCACCTTGACCTTGCCGGCCGCGGGCCTGTTATGACCGGGGCCGCCGATCTGGTCACGGCGAGGGCCACGGCCACGGCCACGGCCACGGCCACGCTACAACGGACGGGACCGATGTAAGATCCCGAGAAGGACACGTAACGTGACGGCTGCCGCGATCGGCCGGGTCGCCCTGGTCGCCTGGACCATCCTTGCTTTAGCAGGCGGCGTGCAGGCCGAGTCCGCCGCCGCGGTGCCGCGGTTCGACGCGGCCCTCCAGCGTCCCCTGTTCTCCCCGACCCGCCGCCCTCCGCCGCCGGCCATGCCGGCTCCGTCGGCCCTGGCACCCCTGCCACCTCCGGGCGCGCCGCCGCCGAACCTCACGCTCAGCGGCGTCATCGTCGGCGCCGGCGGCGGCGCGGTTCGGTTGCGGCGCCCCGTGGACGTGGCGCCCGCCCGCGTCGCGCGGGGCGCCCAGGTGGACGGGTGGACTGTCGCCGAGATCCATCCCCGGTCCGTCGTTCTGCGCCGCGATGCACGCAGCATCACGGTGGACCTGTCCACCTCGGCTCGGTGAGGAACGCCGCAGGATCGCATCTTGTCCACAATTGTTCGCAGGGCAATTAAGTCCGAACACTCCAGTTTCCGTCGGCAAAACGACAAAAAACTATCGATGCTGCGCCGCAAAGCGTGTGGTGTACCCTCGCCGCAGCTCTTACGGTTACGCATAGCTGATCCGCGGTGAGCGAGAAAACCGGGCGGCGGCGGCGCAGGTGAAGCGTCGCAGGATCATCGGGGGAGACGGCCTGTCGCGATCGCCGCCGGCCTTGGAGCCGCAGGGATCACGAACGCCGCGGCGGAAGGGGGGCTGCCTCATGGAGCCGGATTTCGAGTTGGTGCGCGTGCGCGACGACCAGTCGTTCAAGGTCTGGTCGCACGGCTATCCGTACCGGACGGTGCGCTGGCATTTCCATCCGGAATACGAGTTGCACCTCGTCACGGCGACCGAGGGCCAGTGCTACGTCGGCGACCACATCGGGCCGTTCCTGGTCGGCGACCTCGTCTTCGTCGGGCCCAATCTGCCGCACAATTGGATCAGTGACGTGCCCGCGGGCGAGACGGTCGCCGAGCGCTGCCTCGTGCTGCAATTCACGGGCGCCTTCATCTCGGACTGCATGGCGACCTTTCCCGAGCTGCGCTTCCTGAAGCCGCTCCTGGCGGAATCCTTCCGGGGCGTGCGCTTCGATCCCGCGCTCTCCGCTCGCGTTGGGGCCCTCATGGCGGAACTGCTCGGGGCGGACGGCGCCCGACGGATCGCGCTCTTCGTCGAACTCATGGACCTCATCGGCCACGCCGCCGAACGCCGACCGCTCGCCAGCGGCGGCTTCAGTCCCGACCCGTCGGCTTACATGTCGGCTGCCATGAACCTCGTGCTTCAGCATATCGGGCGGAACTTCACCGGCGACCTGTGCGAGTCGGACCTCGCCAGACTCGCCCAGCAGAGCGTGAGCACCTTTTCGCGTTCCTTCCGC
Organism: uncultured Lichenihabitans sp.; assembly: GCA_964243135.1. Lineage (GTDB taxonomy): Bacteria > Pseudomonadota > Alphaproteobacteria > Rhizobiales > Beijerinckiaceae > Lichenihabitans. The sequence continues at coordinate 573 of CAXTFP010000450.1, read as the reverse complement.
AAGCACACGGGCACGACCTTCGTTCAATATGTCAATGCCCTGCGGATTGAGCTCGCCTGTCAGCACCTCACGCAGGAGGATCTGTCGATCACGGAGATCTGTTTCGAGGTCGGCTTCAACAACGTGTCGAACTTCAACCGTCAATTCCTGACGGCGAAGGGCATGCCGCCCTCGAAGTTCCGCAGCCTCTACAGGAGCGGCATGCGGCTCGCCTCGGCGGCCTGATGCGGGACAACCCGCTCCCACGAAATTCCGGCGGCGCGGTCCAGCGTTCGCGCGCCGCGGATGGATCGTCGACGAACGCTACGATTCGACATCAAGCAAACTCAGAGGAAACATTCATGATCCGGCACATCGCCCCGTCCAAGCTCGCCATGTCGGCCCTTTCGCCGGCCCTCACGACGCCGCTCGCTGCGGCCGCCATCGCCCTCTGCCTCGCCGGCGGGGCGGCTTCCCCCGCCGCGGCGGCCGACGCGTCCAACGCCACGGTGGCGTTCCTCATGCCGGACCAGAGCTCGACCCGCTACGAGGAGCACGACCATCCCGGCTTCGTGGCCGAGATGAAGAAGCTGT
>CAXTFP010000449.1:0-3358 GCA_964243135.1 uncultured Lichenihabitans sp. | reverse complement strand
GGTGGTGGAGCGCGGCGCCAACCTGTCGGGCGGCCAGCGCCAGCGCCTGGCCATCGCCCGCGCGCTCGCCGCCAACCCGCGCATCCTCATCCTCGACGAGGCGACCTCGGCCCTCGACTACGAGAGCGAGCGCATCATCCAGGAGAACATGCGCCACATCGTGCACGGCCGCACCGTCATCATCATCGCGCACCGGCTGGCCGCCGTGCGGGGCTGCGACCGCATCATCGCGGTGCAGGATGGGCGCATCGTCGAGGACGGCTCGCACGGCGAGCTCCTGGCCCTGCCGACGAGCCTCTACGGCCGCCTGTGGCGCATCCAAGCCGGCGAGAACGCAGCAGCATGAGCACCGCTCCCGTCCCGCTCCCCGCGCCGCGCCGCGCGCGGCTCCCCGCCGTCCTGTCGCGCGTGCCGGCCCTCGTGTCGCGCGGGGGCGCGGCCCCCAGGCCCGTCACCGCCTATACCGAGTTCCTGCCGGCCCACCTCGAGATCCTGGAGACGCCCGCCTCCCCCAAGATGGCCTTCCTGCTGTGGACCATCTGCGGGATGATGACGGCCGCCATCGCCTGGAGCTCGCTGGCCAAGATCGACATCTACGCCGAGGCGCAGGGCCGCATCCAGCCGAGCGGCCGCTCCAAGGTGATCCAGCCGCTCGACGTCGGCCGGGTCCAGGCCATTGCGGTGTCCAACGGCTCGATCGTCAAGGCCGGCGACCTCCTCGTGCAGCTCGACTCGACCCAGAGCGACGCCGACCGCGACGCCGCCCGGGCCGAGCTCCAGTCGCTGCACGCCGAGATCGCCCGGCGCACCACGGAGATCGTCGACGTCCAGGCCGCGGTCGCCAACCCCACCATCACCTATCCGCCGGACGTGTCGGACGGCTTCCGCCGGCGCGAGGACAGCGTCTTCCAGGCCGAGATGAGCCAGTTCCAGGCGCAGAACGAGGGCCTCCAGGCGCAGCTGGCCGAGAAGACCGCGCGGGGCCAGCGCCTGGCCGCTAACATCTCGGCCCGCGCCAAGGTGATCGCCTCCATGACGGAGCGCCTCACCATGAAGCAGACGCTGGAAACCCGGCAGGCCGGCACGCATGCCGCGGTGATCGACGCCAGCCAGCTCCTGGAGAACGAGCAGCGCAACCTGATGGACGACAACGGCCAGGTGCTGGAGAACGACGCCGCTGCGGTGTCGCTCCGGCGCCGCATCGACCAGGTCAAGCGCGACTTCCTGGCGACGCAGAACCAGAAGGTGACGGACGCCGAGCGGCGGCGCGACGCTGTCGAGCAGAACGACATCAAGGCGACCGACCGCGCGCAGCACGCCCGCATCGTGGCGCCGATCGACGGCACGGTCCAGCAGCTCGCCGTCACCACCGTCGGTCAGGTCGTCACCTCCGGCCAGCCCCTGATGGTGATCGTGCCCTCGGCCGGCGCCCTCGAAGTGATGGCCCTGGTGCAGAACCAGGACATCGGCTTCGTCAAGGGCGAGCAGGAGGTGGTGCTGAAGGTCGACGCCTTCCCGTTCAGCCACTACGGCACGCTGAAGGGCACGGTGAAGCGCATCTCAAACGAGGCCGTCGACTCGCAGGAGGCGACGGCCTCCTCGGACGCCAGCACGCTCGCCCGGCCCGTCAACAACTCCGTCCTGACCGGCAGCCAGAGGGTGCAGAACCTCGTCTATCCGGTGTCCGTGCAGCTCGAGAAGACGGTCATCAACGCCGACGGCAAGGAGGTCCCCCTCATGCCCGGCATGATGGTGACGGCGGAGATCCAGACCGGCAGCCGCCGGGTCATCCAGTACCTGCTGGCCCCCGTGTGGGAAGCCGCGTCCCAGTCCGCCCACGAGCGCTGACGCGTTCCCTCCCGCCATCGGCTTGCCGTCCGGCGCCGGGATGGCTATCCGGGACGGGGGGGGCGACGCTCGCCCCGTGAATCGAACCCGCCGAAGTGTGGGACGCATGGACCGGTGACGTGATCGAAGACGGGGCATGGGGAGGGACGGATCGCGCCCCGCCGGGGCACGCGGCCCCGGGGTGGGATCCCGTGCCGGCCGGACCGGCGCGGGCGCGCACGGCCGTGCTGGTGACGGGGATGCACCGCAGCGGCACGTCGGCCCTGGCCCGCACCCTGTCGCTCCTCGGCGCCGCCCTGCCACGCGACCTCGTCGATCCCAACGAGGGCAACCCGCGCGGCCACTGGGAACCGCGCGACATGGTGGCCCTCAACGACCGCATGCTGGCGGCCGCGGGTTCGGACCTCTACGGCGTGGTCGACGTCGAGCCGGAGTGGTTCGGGAGCTCCCCCGCCCGGGCCTTCGTCGGGGAAGCGGCGGAGCTCGCGTCGCGGTGCTTCGCGGACGAGTCCCTCGTGGTGCTGAAGGACCCGCGCACGGCCCTGATGCTGCCGGTGTGGCACGCGGCGCTCGACCGGGCCGGCTTCCGCGTGGTCCACGTCCTGCCGCTGCGCCCTCCGGGCGACGTCGCGGAGTCGCTGCGGCGGCGCCACCTGAAGACCATCCCGTACGATGCCTGGGCGCAGCCGCGCGGCGAGGCCCTGTGGCTGCGCTACACGCTGGCGGGCGTGCGCGGCTCGCGCGGCCACGAGCGCGCCTTCGTGCGCTACGCCGATCTCCTGCGCGACTGGCGCGGCGAGCTGGCGCGGATCGGCCGGGAGATCGGGGTGGTCTGGCCGGGCTGGGGCACGGCCGACCCCGAGGTCGACGCCTTCCTGCACGGCAATGACCGCGCCGAGGGCGCGGCGGCGCCGGCCGGCCGGGACGGCCCCGCGGGGAACGACTCCGGGCTCGCCCGGCTGGCGTCGGACCTCCACGACGTGCTGGCCGGGCGTGGGGACGCGCGGGACGCCGTCGACGCCGTGGACGCGGAGTTCGCGCGCCGCATCGGCGGGGTGCGCGACCTGATCGGCGCCTTCGAGGGTCTCTACCCGCTGGTGTGGCGCTACTACGAGGAGGGGCGCGCGGACGCCGCCCGCCTCGACGCCGCCCTCGCGGCCGAGGACGAGATGCGGGCCTCGACGCGGCGCCTGTGGGCCGCGATGACCGCCTCCGACCAGGAGGTGATGGTGCTGCGGCGGGAGGTGAGGGCGCGGGTCGAGCAGGTCGCCAGCCTGGAGGCCGCGGCCATGCGGGCTCCCGCCCCCTCGGCCGAGGCAACCGCCCCGGTGGCGCTCGTCGTCGGTCCGCCGGCGGAGCCCGCGTCGCCCCCGCCCGATCCGGACCGCGAGCGGCTGGTCGCCGAACTGATGGCGGTGCGCGACGAGGCGGACCGGGGCGCGGCCCTGCACCTCGCCCGCGACCGGGCGCTCCGGGCCGAGCGGGACGCCCTGGCCGAGGAGGCGTGGCG
>CAXTFP010000448.1:0-3359 GCA_964243135.1 uncultured Lichenihabitans sp. | reverse complement strand
CCGGACGGCGCCGTGCCGCTCGACGATCCCGCACTGTCAGCCCGCGGAGTGGCCGGCCTGCCGCGCGAGGTGGTGAGCGACGAATGGATCGAGGCATGGGCGCGGCTCGACATGAACGAGCCCGCGGCCGACCAGACAGTGATCTATGACTGCGGCGACGGATGGGGTCGCCGTCCCGGTGACGCTCAGGCTGCATTCCGTAAGCGCCAATTTCGGAAGGTCGTCAGCCGCGACCCGGTCAACGCCGACTACCCGCTTCCGCTCGCGGCGGCGATCCAGCTTCCCGCCGTGCGCGGTTCTGGCGTGCTGTGGGGCGATCCCTTCCCGGTCCTTACGCCGGGCCTGGGCCTCGCCGTCTCGGGGCAGGCCGATCCCGACGCGGTGCTGGCCCGGCTCGCGGATCTGGACGCCGCCGCGACCGCCAAGCCGGTCAAGGTGGATCGCGCCCTCAAGGTCGAGTGGGTGTCGCACATCGACGTGGTGCCGTTGCCGCCCGAGGTCGTCGACACCAGCCCCAGCGCTCGAGGCCGCGACGCGAAGGGCTCCCGCTTCTCCGCCTCGCCCTTCGCCGCGCCTGGCCGCGCCGGCGCCCGTCGCTGATCCATCATCACAGGAGCACATCCAATGTCCGCAACCCTGATCCGTGAGGCCGTCGCCGCGGCCCGCCCGAAGCTCCCGAACCTTCCCCTGGACTATGCCGATCAGATGATAGCGGCCGCGAAGACGGTGGCTGCGGTGAAGGCCGACCTCGTCGATCGCATGGTGGCTCACGACGGTCGCGCCAGGAGCCGCGCGTCCATGTTGAAGCTGCACGGCAAGACGGAGGCCGACCTCGCGCCGACGATGACCTCGGCCCAGCGCGAGGCCGACCAGCTCGCCGCCCTGCCGAAGTCCATCGCCGAAGCCAAGGGCGATGCCCGCGCCTTCGGCAAGGCCGACATCCAGCGCCAAGCCGCCGCCGAGCGTGGTGTCACGGCTTCGACGTCCGGCCGCGCCAGCATGCTCGCTGAGCTGAAGCGGCAAGGCATCGAGCCTGCGCGGTGATGGCGAACGTCATCGAGCTCCACCCGGAGCCCGTCAGCTCGGCGTGGCGCGCGTGGGTGTGGACGCTGTGCTTCCTCGCCGGCCAGCCCGACCGAGCCGACGACTTCATCGCCCGCGGGGCGTCGCGGACCCGCATCGCGCTCGACCTCTGGATCGCGGCGCCCGCGCTCCGGCAGGGCGACAGCGCCACCGCCTACCTCGACGCCCTTCGCGGCCCGGCCGGCATCGCCCGCCGGACGCTCCCTATCCACCCCGGCCCGCATGGCACCCGTCGGCGGCCCATGAAGGACACTGCAGCATGACCATGACGCCCTGGAGTCCGAATTACCCCTCCGACTGGCTCAAGTCCGAGAGCGACAGCGACTACAGCCGCGACCAAGCCGTGGTGGCGGCCGGGCAAGGCCGCCTCGTCACCGGCACCGTGCTCGGCCGACGCACGGCGGACAGCAAGCTCGCCGTGCTGAACCCTTTGGCGACCGACGGCACGCAGATCGCGGCCGCCATCCTGTTCGACCGCGCGGTGGATGCGACCAGCGCGGACCAGCCGGTGGAGGTGGTCACCCGCCACGCCGTCGTCGGCCATGCGGGCCTCGTGTGGGGTCCAGCCGTCAACACCGCGCAGTTGCGCGCCACCGCAGCCCAGCAACTCAAGGCCAAGGGGATCGTGGACCGGCAGGCGGCCTGAACGCTGCGCCGGCGGCCGACCTGACCTCCACCCCGAACCCGGAGAACTTCGCATGCATGTCACCGCCTACGATCCCGTCCGCGAGCCCGCACCGGCCGAGCCGGACAAGCCGAGCCTCACCTTCACGCCCTTCCGCACCCTCTCACTGACCCCTCGGCGCGAGCTTCGCCTCGAGCTGACGGAGCGGGAGGGCAAGCGAGCTCTGTCTGTGCGGTTGTGGCGGTCCGCCGGGCGCGACCGTCCGCTCCAGCCCGAGCACCCCTGGCACCTTCACCCCGAGCACCTGCCGGCGCTGATCGCCGTCCTGACCGAGGCCGCCGTCGACCTCGGCGCCATGCCGGCCGCCTCTGCCGCGTTCGGCGCGCCAGTCCCGTCCGCACCCGGATGTGCGACTTGACTCAGCGTCCGCTCGACGCCCGTGCATGGGCCACCGTCCGCACCTTGCCCAGCTCCGCCGCGTGGGCCACGGCCGCCGACGGCGGCACCATGCGGGACGTGGTCCGACAGCATCGGCGCGTCGTGGAGAGCATCACGGCCGAGTTCGGCCCCGCTCTCCCCGGCGAGTTCGACCCGGTCAACCTATCGGCCATCGCCAACCTGTACGGCCTCGCGGCCGACCCTTCCCCCTCGCTCCAGTAGCCCGAGGCCGCCATGCCCGATCGCATCATCGAAGCCCAGGCCGTCATCTCGGCCAAGGACAACACCGGCGACGTCTTCATCAACATCGCCCGCAAGCTCGGCGAGGTCGGAAAGGGCGCGAAAGCGTCGGCCGAGGTCGAGCGGCTGTCGAAGGCCCTGTCGCAGGCCGACGCGACCGCGAAGAAGATCGACGGGTTTCGGGTGGCGTCCAAGGGCCTCGACGCAGCCAGCCTGTCCATGGCGCAGGCCAAGCAGCGGGCGGCACAGCTCGCCGAACAGATTTCCGGCATGACGAAGCCGACGGCGACGCTGAACGGCCAGATGACCCAGGCCGAGCGGGCCGTGGTCAAGGCCACCGACGCCTTCAAGCGCCAGGGTGCGGCGGTGCGCGAGGCCCGCACCGCCCTGTCCGAGGCGGGTGTGCCATTGAACAAGCTCGGCGCCGAGCAGAAGCGCCTGCAGGAGGTAGTGCAGGGCACCACCAGGGCGTTGGAGGCGCAGATCGGCGTGGAGCGTCGAGCCGCCGAGATGGCCGAGAAGGTCGCCGCAGCGGCCCGCGACCAGGCCAAGGCGGAGGCCGCCGCGGGGCGCGTGGCTCATCAGGAGGCCGAGCGCCGTGCCGAGGGCATCCGCCACCATGGTGTTGGCAACCTCGTGGCGGGCGCCGCTGCGGGCGTCGTCTCCGCCCACGGCGTGGCCCATCTCAGCGGCGAGGTGCTGCAGGCCGGATCCGAGCTGCAGCGTGCCCGCCTCGCGTCCTCTCAGGCCGGCATCCCGGCCGAGGAGATGGCGCACATCGAGCAGCGCGCCCTCGATCTGTCGACCAAGTACGGCAATGTCAGCCAGGTCGGCGTGATGGAGTTGGCGAAGGAGCTGCGATCCGTCGTCACTCACCCGGAGGAGTTGGAGAAGGTGCTGACGCCGCTCGTCCAGGCGAAGTCAGTTCTCGACGCCAAAGACCTCACGGGCGAGAGCAGCCACGGGCTGAACC
>CAXTFP010000447.1:0-3368 GCA_964243135.1 uncultured Lichenihabitans sp. | reverse complement strand
CGAACAGCCCGTTGGCGAAGCGGAACGCCAGGATGTTCTGGGCCGGCTCCTTGCCGAGGAAGTGGTCGATTCGAAAGATGCGGTCTTCGGCGAAGACCTTGTGGAGCTCCGCATTCAGCGCCACGGCGCCGGCCAGGTCGGTGCCGAAGGGCTTCTCCATGATGATGCGCGAGCGGCCGACGAGCTCGGCCTCGGCCAGCAGGCGGACCGCCGACAGCGCCGCCTCGGGCGGGACGCTGAGGTAGTGGACGAGGCGGCTCTCGCCCACGAAGCTCGCCTCCGCCCGCTCGACGGCGTCCCGCAGCGCCCCGGCGCCCGCCGCCAGGGGCACGTAGTCCAGGGTGTCGGCGAAGACCGACCACGCCGCCTCGTCGAACTTGCGGGTGGAGAACTGGTCGAGCGCGCCGCGGGCCACGGCGCGGAAGCCATCCGGGTCGAGGTTGTCGAGCGACACGCCGATCACCCGGCAGCCGGGGATGAAGCCGGACCGGGACAGGTGGAACAGGCCCGGCAGCAGCTTGCGGCGCGACAGGTCGCCCGTGGCGCCCACCAGCACCACCACCTGCGGGTATCCGGGGCCGACCCCGCTTGGAACCTTCCTCAACGCCTGCACCCCGCATCCGTGCGCCGCAGCATCCGGGCCGCCGCATCGCCGCAATCCTAAGCGGGCCCGCGCCGGAAGGCCAACGCTTCACCCCGGCATTTCTGTTTTGTCGCGGATCTCTAAAGCGCGTGTGACGCTCTCACTCCCCCGCGACCGCGGCGCGCATGTCGGCGCTGGGCAGGCGGGCGACGCGGCCGATGAGGTCGCGGTCGTTCAGCACGGCGGTGCGCTCCTTGCGGTTGAGCCAGGCCTCGGCCTCCTCCACCGTCTCGGCCTCGGCGAGCTTGGCCCGTGCCATCACGGCGTCGTGGTCGATCGCGCCGCGCTTGCGCGGCTCGGCGGCCGGCAGGTAAGCCTCGTGCAGTACGCGCAGCTCCCGGCTGGCGTGCAGGGCCGCGATGCCATCCGTCAGGTCGTAGCCGGCCCGGGCGAGCTCGCCGGCCAGCACGTTGGCCCGCACCGCGATGGACGGAGGCGTGGTCTCCTCCGGGGTGCGGAGCAGGCCGAGGCGCTTCAGGAACAGGCCGATCGAGCGCTGCCCGCTGGCCCAAGACAGCGGGATGGCGAGGATCAGGCCGGCGATGGTGGGTGACATCCAGGCGACCAGCGAGGGCGAGATCAGCAGCCCCGCCACCAGCGTCAGCACGCCCAGCGCGACGTGAGAGCGGTGCCGGCGCACGATGTCGCCCAGCGGGATCGAGCCGTCGTCGCGGCGCTGCGGGTTCCAGCCCGTGTCACGACCGAGCAGGATCTGCATCACCGAGCCCGACTGGATCAGCATCATGATCGGGGCCAGAAGCGACGACATGATGATCTCGACGATCGTCGACAGCACGAGGCCGACCGCCCCGCCGCTGTCGCGCCGGGTGTCGCGCTGGCCGAGCGCGATCAGCAGGCCGAACAGCTTCGGCGCCAGCAGCACTGCCATGGTGATGCCGAACAGGTCCAGCGCGCGCTGCGCGTCGAAGCGCGGCCAGGCCGGGAACAGCGAGAAGTCCTGGGTGAAATATTCCGGGCGGATGTAGGTGGACTGCAGCACCAGCACGATGCCGACGAGGAGCTGCGCCATCCACAGGGGCGACGCCACGTAGCCCATGATGCCGGTGGCGAAGTGCTGGCGGGAAGCGGGGTGGAAGCCCCGCGCCCACATGACGCGCATGTGCTGGAGGTTGCCCTGGCACCAGCGCCGGTCACGCGCCGCGAGGTCGATCAGCGACGGCGGGCTTTCCTCGAAGGAGCCGCCCAGCACCGGCAGCATGTAGACCGCCCAGCCGGCGCGGCGGATCAGCGCCGCCTCGACGAAGTCGTGGCTGAGGATGTGGCCGCCGAGCGGCGGCCGGCCCTTGAGATGCGGCAGGCCGCAGTGATCCGCGAAGGCCCGCGTGCGGATGATGGCGTTGTGGCCCCAATAGTTGCCGTCGCGCCCCATCCACACCGACAAACCGGCCGCGATGATCGGCCCGTGGATACGGGCCGCGAACTGCTGCAGCCGCGCGAAGAGCGTGTTGCGGTTGATGATCAGCGGCAGCGTCTGGATGATCCCGGCGTCTGGGTCGGCCTCCATGGCGGCTGCGAGGTTGACGACGCTGTGGGCCGTCATCAGGCTGTCGGCATCGAGCACCACCATCTGCGGGTATGCGCCGCCCCAGCGGGTGACGAAATCCGCGATGTTGCCGGCCTTGCGGTTCGTGTTCTTGGGCCGATGGCGGTAGAACACCTCGGCCTTGCCGCGCAGCCGGTCTCGCAACGCGACCAGCGCCCGCTCCTCGGCCACCCACACGTCGGGGTCGGTCGTGTCGGACAGGAAGAAGAAGTCGAAGTGGGCGCCCAGGCCCGTCGCCGCGATGTCCTCGCAGATCGCCTGGAGCGCGCCGAAGATGCGGCTCGGCGCCTCGTTGTAGATGGGCATCACCACGGCGGTCTTGCCGCCGAGCGCCGACGGCAGGGGCGGCGGCTTCGGGGCGAGGAACAGCAGCCAGACGAAGCCCACGACCGCGCTCGCGAAGGACAGCGCGATCCAGGAGAAGTTGGCGACGAACAGCGCCACGAGGATCCACTTCAGCAGCGTGACCTCGCCCACGTTGACGACGCGGTACATCTCCTCGATGCCGAAGCCGAGCAGCGCCGTGCCACCGCCGAACACCACGAGCCGCGCCAGCCAGGGCACCGAGCGGTGCGCGGCGCCGGACCAGCCGCGGCGCCCGCGGCGGTCGAAGCGCCATAGCGACTGCGTCGGCATGGGGATCGGGCTTTCGGGCGGCATGGCCGGCACCGCCAGGATGGAGTCGAGGTCGATCACCGGGCGATCGCAGGCCTCCTCCATCACGCCGTCCACCGATACAGCCATGTCTCGCTCACGGGCTTGCCGCCGTTCGCCAGGACGAGGCGGAGCTCCGACAGCGTTTCTCCGCCGAAATCCAGGTCGAACAGCGCGCGGCACGTCTTGCGCTCGGGCGACGGAAAGAGCCGGAGCGACGCCACGGTTCCGACCGAGGCGGTGAGCATGGGCTTCACGTTGCGCACGAGCGTCGGGTCCGCCAGAGCGTCGCCCGTGAACTCGACCACGAAGCGCCGGCGCCGGCCGCTCCCCGCCCGGCCGACGCGCGTGTCGGTCGCGACCGCGAGGGGCGGGCGGTCGGGCGGCGTCCAGCACCAGAACTGGCGGTACGCGAAGGAGGCCTCGGCGGCCGGGTCGAGCACGGCCTTCGGCCGCCAGAAGCACAGGATGTTGTCGTTGTTCTCGGAATCGCTCGGAATTTCGGCC
>CAXTFP010000446.1:0-3371 GCA_964243135.1 uncultured Lichenihabitans sp. | reverse complement strand
GCCCAGCCGTTATCCGCCCCATCGCCGACGGTCGACGCCCGGGCGAGCCGCAACCCGTCCGCCGCGGCAGCCCGGCCGTGGGTGAACAGCAGGTCCAGGCAGGCGGATCGGTCGGGCGGAGGGGAGCGGCGCGCGAGGTCAGCCGCGACCGCTCCGCCCGCCAGTATCCTGTCGCGCTCGGCGTTGGACAGGCGCAGCCCCTCGCGCAGCCGCTCGACGTCCTCCGCCCCCCGCGCCGCCAGGGCGCAGAGGCGCAGGAGGGGATCGGGCGCGCCGGCGTCGGTCTCGGCGAGGCGGCGCAGGCGCGCGACGTCCGCTGGGCCGCCGAGGATGCGCTCCAGCAGGCCGGCGCCGTCGAGCGTGTCCAGCACCGGCACCGCGCCCGGCGCCCCCAGGAGCTTCAGGACTTCCCCCCGCACCCGCTCGCGCGACAGCCGGTCGAGGCCCTCGCGCGCCGCCAGCGCGGCCGCGAGGCCCTCGGGGTCGAGCGGGCCGATGCCGTAGGCGGCGTGGAAGCGGAAGAAGCGCAGGATGCGCAGGTAGTCCTCGCGGATGCGGGTCGCGGCGTCGCCGATGAAGCGGATGCGCCCCGCCGCGAGGTCCGCCACGCCGCCGGTGGTGTCGTGCAGCGCGCCGTCGGGGCCGGCCGACAGGGCGTTGACGGTGAAGTCGCGGCGCTCGGCGTCGCGCGCGAAGTCCCGCCCGAACAGCACCACGGCGTGGCGCCCGTCCGTCTCCACGTCCTCGCGCAGGGTCGTGACCTCCAGCGGCAGCCCGCCGCTCAGCAGCGTCACGGTGCCGTGGTCGATGCCGGTCGGGATGGCGCGGAGCTTCGCGGCCTTGGCGCGGGCCATCACGGCCGCGGGCAGGGCGGTGGTGGCGAGGTCGATGTCGCCCGGCGGCAGGCCGAGCAGGGCGTTGCGCACCGCGCCGCCGACCACGCGGGTCTCCTCGCCGTCGCGGTTCAGGAGGTCGAGCACGCGGCGCAGCCGCGGGTCGTCGAGCAGGGGCGCGCGGTCGAGGCGGCCATCGGCCGACAGGTGGAGCGGGCGGGGGAGGACCTCGTTCGGCATGGCCCCCTCCTACCGGGTCGAGACCCCGCGATCCAGGGCGGACGGGAATCGATCGCCCCCGCAAAGCCCGTTCAGGTGGCGCACGAACAGCGCCGTCGCGGCTTCGACGTCGCCCGAATTATCGATGCGCAGGTGGCCCGCGGCCTCGGCCGGCAGGGCGACGGGCACCTGCCGCCGGAGCCGGTCGCGCACCGTCGCCTCGCTTTCGCGGCCGCGGGCGCTCAGCCGCGCCAGCAGCACCTCCGGGCGCGCCGTCACCTCGACGACCTGCAGGGTGCCGAAGGCGCGGGCCGCGTCGCCGAGCGATCGGCGCGACAGGTTGGCCACCACCGCGAGGCCGCGCGCGACGTCCTCGCCGACCGAGTGCGGCAGCGCGTAGCGCAGCCCGTGCGCGTCCCAGGCGAGCGAGAAGGCGCCCTCGGCCTCGGCGCGGGCGAAGCCCGCCTCGTCGAGGCTGTCGTGGTCCTCGGAGGCGACCAGCGCGGCGCGGGTCACGACGCGGCGGGCGAAGCGCAGCCGCGGGTCGAGCGCCGGGTGCAGGGCGGCGCGCGCCATCAGCGTGTCCTTGCCGGCCCCGCTCGGGCCGACCACCGCCACGAGCAACCCGCGGCCCTCAGGCGACACGGCGCCCCTCCCGCCACACCGCCACCACGAGCGGGGGGTGGCCGGCCGCGGTCCGGACCCGCACGAGGTCGGCCCGCAGGCCCACGGCGATCTCGCCGCGGTCGTCGAACCGCGCCGCGGCCGCGGGATTCGTCGACACGAGCCGGATCGCGGCCGGCAGGTCGAGCGTGCCGCCGTCGCGCAGCGCGAAGGCCGACTGCAGCAGGCTGAAGGGCACGTAGTCCGACGACAGGATGTCGAGCAGCCCGCGGTCCAGGAGGTCGGCCGCCGACACGTTGCCCGAATGCGAGCCGCCGCGCACGACGTTGGGCGCGCCCATCAGGACGCGCAGCCCCGCCGCGTGCGACGCCGCCGCGGCCTCGACCGTGGTGGGGAACTCGGCCAGGGTGATGCCGATCGCCACGCCCTCGCGGACGTGGGCCACCGTGGCGTCGTCGTGCGACGCCACCGCGATGCCCGCGGCGCGGCACGCTTCCGCGATGGCGCGCCGGTTCGGGCCGGAATGGGCGTCAGATTCGGCGATGCGCCGCCTGCAGAAGGCCGCGAAGGCCTCGTCCGAAAGGTTCATCTTGCGCTGGTAGTAGTGGCGGTAGGTGTCGAGGTCGACGAACTGCCGCTGGCCGGGCGCGTGGTCCATCACGGAGGCGAGCCGGATGCGGGGCCGCCCGGCGATGGCCTCGAAGGTCGGCAGCACGTCGGGGGCCGACACCTCGCAGCGCAGGTGGATGTGGTGGTCGGCCCGCAGCCGGCCGCCCTCCGCAGCCGCGGCGATCGTGTCGGCCATGGTGAGCATATCGGCGGAGCCGAGCAGCGCGTCCTCGTCCATGCCGACCCGCAGCGCGTCGAACACCGTGGTGATGCCCGAGGCGGCGATCTGCGCGTCGTGGGCCTGCAGCGCCGCCATCATGTTCCAGCGCACCTTCGGCCGCGGCAGGTAGTGGCCTTCGAGGTGGTCGGTGTGGAGCTCCACGAGGCCGGGGATCAGCAGGTCGCCGCCGCAATCCTCGCCGAGCGCGGACGGGCCCGCCGCGATGCCGGCGATGCGCCCGTCCGCGAGCGTGAGGCTGCCGTGGACGACCTCGTCCCGGAGCACGATGGCGGCGTTGCGGAAGGTGCCTTGGCTCATGGCGTCGCCGTCGTGTCGGGGGCCGGGGCCGGCCCGAAGGGGTGGAAGGCGTGGACGCGGAACGGCGCGCCCGGCGCGGGCTCGACGAAGAGTGCCAAGCCGTCGAGTGGCAGCGGACGGCCGAGCAGGCGCGCGAAATGGGCCGCGGCGTCGCGCTCGACGCCGTCCGCGCCCTCCGGCACGGGTCCGGTCAGCGTCATGTGGAAGCGGAACTCGTCGCGCACGAAGGGATAGCCCCAGCGGTGGAGGTGCACCCGCTGCCGCTCGCTCAGCCGCTCCGGCCGTCGCCGCGCCACCTCCTCGGCGGTGAGCGGCGCCCGGTAGGGCTCGACGGCGTCGAGCACGTCGCCCTCGAGCGCGCGCAGCGCGGGCTCGTCCGCGGCCGGCACGAGCGCGAAGAACCCGTCGAGCCGCGCCAGCGCGAGGCGCCCGATCACCGGCGCCGGCCGGCCCGCGCAGAAGGCGGCGAGGCGATCCGCGAGGGCGTCGAGATGTCCGTCGTCCGTCAGCCGGAACGGCGCCCGCAGCGTGGCGTGGAAGCCGTAGCG
>CAXTFP010000445.1:0-3387 GCA_964243135.1 uncultured Lichenihabitans sp. | reverse complement strand
ACGCCGTGGCCGAGATGGACGAGGCCCGCCACGACGCCAGCCTCGCCACCATGGGAGCCCTGTTCGCCGACCTCGGGTCGGTCGACGACATCCTGGACGCTCTGCGGGCCGCGCCGAGCGGCGTCAGCGCGGGGTCAGCCGCTCCCGCAGCCGCGCCTTGACGACCTTGCCGGCGCTGTTCTTCGGCATGTCGGCGATCGCGAAGAACGCGCGGGGCACCTTGTAGCTCGCGAGCTGCGCCTTGCAGTGGGCCCGCAGCGCGGCCTCGTCGACCGGCCCCCGCGTGGTCACGAAGGCCGCCACCTCCTCGCCGAACTCCGCCGAAGGCCAGCCCACCACGGCGGCCTCCAGCACCTCCGCGTGGCCGAGCAGCACCCGCTCGACCTCGTCGGGGTAGATGTTCACGCCGCCGCGGATGATGAGATCCTTGGATCGCCCGGTGATGTAGAGGCACCCGTCATGCCCGATCCGCCCCATGTCGCCGGGGTAGTAGCAACCCTGCCGGAACGCCGCCGCGGTCGCCTCGGGATTCTCGTGGTACCCGTTCGGCAGCCAGGGGGCACGCTGCCGGATGTGCCCGATCTCGCCGGTGGGCAGCACGCGGTCCGCCTCGTCGACGATCTCGAAGGCCGACATCAGCGCCGGCCGGCCGACCGACCCGGCCGAGGCGCCCTGGACGTCGTTGGTCAGCAGGCTGATCGCTCCGCCCTCGGTAGACGCGTAAAGGTTAATGAAGCCCGGGGTGACCCACTCCTGGACCGACCGGCGCTCCTCGGGGTGGAGCGCGGCGCCGCTGGAGATCATGAGCCGCAGGCCCTTCAGCTCCGCCTGATGGGCGGGCGCGACCGCGAGCAGCCGCCGCAGGATCGTCGGCGTCAGGAACGTCGTGGTGATCCGGCTCCGCTCGATCTTCGGCGCGAGGTCGTCGGGATCATAGGGCGGCGGGAACAGCACCACCGTAGCGCCGCCGATCAGGTGGCCCAGCGTGAAGCCGCGGCCGCCCCCGAAGTAGAAGGGCGTCGCGCACAGGAACCGGTCGGAGCTCAGGAACCCCAGGCTCACCCACTCGGACAATTGCCGCATCAGGAACTGGCCGTGCGTGACCCGCGGCCCCTTGGGGATGCCGGTCGTCCCCGACGACAGCGACAAGAGGAGCGGGCCGTGCAGGCCGCCCGGCCAGGTCGCCGGCACAGGCGCGGGCTCGGGCAGCTCAACGAAGATCAACTGCCTCACGTCCGCTAGGTCCGCGACGGGGCCGTCCACCAGCACGGTTTCCGCCTTGAAGAAGCCGAGCACGCGCGTTTTCTCGGCGACGGTCCAGCGGATGTCCACCGGCAGCATCACGGCGCCGAGGCGGAACAGCGCCAGCATGGCCAGCACGTAGTCGGCCGTGTCGCCCATCGCGATCCCGACGAGGTCGCCCTCCCGGATCCCGGCGGCCCGGAGGCGCAGGGCCACGCCCAGGACGTCGCGGCGCAGCGCCGCGTAGGTGACGACCCGGTCGCCTTCCTCGAGCGCCGGGTGGTCGGGGCGGCGGTCGGCATTGGCCAGGATGATATCGACGAGGTTCATGGTGCACAGAGCCCCATTTCGCGGGCGATCTGGTCGCGCAACATGTCGTTCGCGCCCTCGCCGAAGACGTATAATCCGCTGTCGCGCCAGTGGCGGTTCATCGCGCTCTCGCCGGCGTAGCCGGCGCTGGCCATGATCTCCATGCCCTGGCTCGCCACCGCCCGCAGGGCCTCGGACGCCAGGATCTTGGCCTGGGCGGACTCGCGCCGGCAGCGCTGCCCGGCCGAGATCGTCCAGGCGAGCCGGTAGAGCATGAGGCGCGCCTGATCGACCTGCATCTGCATGTCGACCAGGCGGTGGCGCAGCACCTGGAACTGGGTCAGCGGCGCGCCGAACTGTACGCGCTCGCGCGCGTGGGCCACCGCGAGGTCCAGGGCCGCCTGGGCCTGGCCCACGGCGTTGGCGGCCTGCCCCGACCGGCTGTAGGCCAGGGTCGAGAGGATGGAAGCGAAGCCGCGGCCCTCCTCCCCCATCAGGCTGTCGGCCGGCACCACGACGTCGTCGAAACCCACGTCCCAGGACGTCAGGCTGTTGTTGCCCAGTTTGTGCAGCCGCGTCATGTGCACGCCGGGCGTCCCGGGCGGCACCAGCAGCACGGAGATCCCCGCGCTGCCGCGGCTGCCGGGCTCGGTCCGGCAGGGGACCACGAGGTAGGCGGCCGTGTCGGCGGCGCTGATCCAGGTCTTGCGCCCGTTCACGCGCCAGCCCCCGTCGACGCGCTCGGCGCGGGTCGTGAGGCCCGCGGCGTCGGTTCCGGCGCCCGGCTCCGACAGGGCCAGCGCGAACTGCATCTCGCCGCGGATGAGCGGCGGCAGCAGGCGTTCGCGCTGCGCCTCGGTGCCGTGATGGAGCAGCGACATGCCGCCGAAATCGACCGTGATGCTGTAGAGCGAGGCCGCGACGGCTGCGTGGGAGCCCAGGCGCTCCTGCACCAGGACCACCGTGGTCCAGTCGCCGTCGAGGCCGCCGTAGCGTTCCGGAAATGGGATCGCCAGCAGCCCCATCTCGCCGAAGCGGGCGAGCAGGTCGAGCGGGCATTCGCCGGCCTGATCGAGCGCGTGCACGCGCTCGGGCGGGCAATGCTTCGCCATCATGCGATCCACGGCGTCGAGGATCTGCCCCTGTTCGCCAGTCGGCGAGAAGGCGATCACGGGGGCGCCGCGGCGGAGGCCCGCGCGCCGGGCAGCCTGGTGAAGATCCTGAGCGCGTTCTCCCGCAGCAGCAGCGCGCGCGCCTCGGGCCGGAGGTCCATCGCTCCGATCTCACCCATGGCGCGCTCGGGGTCGACCACCGGCCAGTCGGTGCCGAACAGCACCTTCTCGCGTCCGTAGGTGTTCAGGTAGTGGACCAGCTGCGGCGGCCAGTGCTTCGGCGCGTAGGCGTCCACGCCGATGAACACGTTGGCGTGCTTCCACGCCATCGCGATCATCTCGTCCGTCCAAGGCACGCCGATGTGGATGCCGAGCAGGCGCAGGTCGGGGAAGTCGATGGCGACCTGGTCCAGCGCGATGGGGCGCCCCACGCTCGGCAGCCGCCGGGTGCGCGAATAGATGAGGTTCTGGCCGACCTGCATCATGATCGGGACGTCGAGTTCGCAGCACCGCGCGTAGTAGGGATAGTAGAGCGCGGCATCCGGCGCCATGCCAAACCAGTGCGGGTACATGTGCGCGCCCACGAAGCCGAGGTCGCGCACGGCGTGGTCGAGGTCCCGCAGGCCCCCGATGCCGCGGGTGGGGTCGACCCCCGCCAAGCCGGAGAAGCGGTCGGGGTAGCGGTCGCAGACCGCGGCGACGCGGGCATAGGGGATCTCGTAGG
>CAXTFP010000444.1:0-3388 GCA_964243135.1 uncultured Lichenihabitans sp. | reverse complement strand
TCACCTGGGCCTCGGTGACGACGCCGTGCTCCAGCCAGTTGGCGACGTGCTGGGAGGAGATGCGCAGCGTGGCGCGGTCCTCCATCAGGCCGACGTCGTGGATGTCCGGCACCTTGGAGCAGCCCACCCCCATGTCGACCCAGCGCACCACGTAGCCGAGGATGCCCTGGAGGTTGTTGTCGAGCTCCTCCTGCACGGCCTCGGGCGCCCAGTTGGAGTCCGACACCGGGATCGTCAGCAGGTCCTCGATGCGGGCCGGGGCGCGGCCCGCGATCTCGGCCTGGCGGGCCGCGACGTCGGTCTCGTGGTAGTGGAGGGCGTGCAGCGTGGCGGCGGTGGGCGAGGGCACCCAGGCCGTGGTGGCGCCTGCCCGCGGGTGGCCGCCCTTCTGCGCCAGCATGTCGGCCATCCGGTCGGGCGCGGCCCACATGCCCTTGCCGATCTGGGCGCGGCCCGGCAGGCCCATGGCCAGCCCCACGTCGACGTTGTTGTCCTCGTAGGCCCGGATCCAGGCGGTGTTGCGCATCGCCTCCTTGCGGACCACGGGACCGGCCTCCATGGAGGTGTGGATCTCGTCGCCGGTGCGGTCGAGGAAGCCCGTGTTGATGAAGACCACGCGCCGCGACGCCGCCGCGATGGCGTGGCCGAGGTTGGCCGAGGTGCGGCGCTCCTCGTCCATGATGCCCATCTTGACGCGGCCCGCCGGCACGCCGGCCAGCGCCTCGGCGCGGGCGAAGAGCTCGTCGGTCAGCGCCACCTCGGCGGGGCCGTGCATCTTCGGCTTGACGATGTAGATCGAGCCGCGGCGGCTGTTGCGGATGGCGCGGGCGGGCGCGCCCTCCGGCGCGAGGTCGGCCTTGGCGATCAGCACGCTCACGGCGGCGTCGAGGAAGCCCTCGGGCGTCTCGGCGCCGTCCAGCTCCACGGCGTCGGTGAACATGTGGTGGCCCACATTGCGGATCAGCATGAGGCTGCGGCCCGGCACCGTCACGCTCCCGCCCCCCGGCGCCGCGTAGACCCGGTCCGGGTTCATGCGGCGCTCGACGGTGGTCCCGCCCTTGGGGAAGGAGGCCGTGAGCGCGCCGGTGACGAGGCCGAGCCAGTTGCGGTAGATGCCGACCTTGTCTTCGGCGTCCACGGCCGCGACCGAGTCCTCCATGTCCATGATGGTCGACACGGCGGATTCGAGCACCACGTCCGACAGGCCGGCCGCGTCCGTGCGGCCCACGGGGCTCGCGCGGTCGAACACCAGCTCCACCCCGAGCCCGTTGTGGCGCAGCAGCACGGCGCGCGGCGCCGCGGCCTCCCCCGCGTAGCCCAAGAAGCCCTCCGGGGCCGCGAGGCCGGTGCTGCGCCCGTCCGCCAGCGTGGCCCGCACCGCGCCGCCCTCGACCGCGAGGCCCGCGAGATCGGCGTAGGAGGCGCCCGCGAGCGGCACGGCGCCGTCCAGAAACGCCTTGGCCCTGGCGATGACGAGGGCGCCCCGCGCCGCGTTGTAGCCCTTAGCCCCGCGCGCGGCCTCGCCCTCGTCCGGCACCGCATCCGTGCCGTAGAGGGCGTCGTAGAGCGAACCCCAGCGGGCGTTGGCGGCATTGAGCGCGTAGCGGGCGTTGGACAGGGGCACGACGAGCTGCGGCCCGGCCTGGTGGGCGATCTCGTCGTCGACGTCCTCGGTGTTGATCCCGGCGCCCGGCGCCGGCCCGAGCAGGTAGCCGATCTCGCGCAGGAAGCCGAGGTAGTGGCCCGGGTCGAGCGGCTGGCCGCGGCGGGCGCGGTGGTAGGCGTCGATCTTCGCCTGCAGCTCGTCGCGGGTGAGCAGGAGGGCACGCAACCGCGGGCCGAGGTCGCGCAGCAGCGCCGCGTAGCCGGCCCAGAACCCCTCGGACGACACGCCCGCGCCGGGGAACACCTCCCCGTCGAGGAAGCGTTGCAGCGGCCCGGCGATGCTCAGCCCCGCGACGTCCACCCTGTCCATGTGCCGGCCTCCCGCTGCGTCTCGACTTGACACCCATGTGACGCGGATCGGCCCGGGGCGCCAGGGGAGCGGAGCGGAAAGTGGCGCACGGATCATCCCGCCGCTCGCCCTCCCGCCCTTCTCCCCTCGGGGAGAAGCTGCCCGGCGGCGCCGGATGAGGGGGAATCCACCACCTTGGGATTCCCCTCATCCGCCCTGCCGGGCACCTTCTCCCCGAGGGGAGAAGGGCGGGAACATCCTGCTCCGGCAATATGTGAAGGCCAGAAACGCAGTCGCGGGGACGAGCGGTGGAGGGGATGGCCTCACTTCCCCGGCAGCGCCACCTCGGCGAAGCCGGCCGCCTCCATGCGCAGGTGGACCTTGTTCTGGAGGCTCGAATCCTGGCGGGCGGCCAGCAGCGCGGCGTGGTCCGCCACGGCCTCGCACAGCGCCTCGACCCAGGCGCGCTCGCCGCGGCCGAAGTCGCTCAGCACGAAGTTGTGCACCAGCGCCTTGTCGCCCGGGTGGCCGATGCCGAGCCTCACGCGGCGGTAGTCGTTGCCAAGATGCGCCGTGATCGAGCGCAGCCCGTTGTGGCCGGCGTTGCCGCCCCCCGTCTTCACCCGGAGCTTGCCGGGCGGGAGGTCGAGCTCGTCGTGCAGCACAGCGATGTCGTCGAGGCCGAGCTTGAAGAAGCGCGCCGCAGCCCCGACCGACTGGCCGGAATCGTTCATGTAGGTCGTGGGCTTCAGCAGCACGACCTTCTCGCCCCCTACCGTGCACTCGGACGCGAGGCCCTGGAACCGCGCGCGGAACGGCGCCGCGCGCTGGGCGCGGGCGACGGCGTCCACCGCCATGAAGCCGATGTTGTGCCGGTGGCCGGCGTATTGCGCGCCGGGGTTGCCGAGGCCGACGAGGAGCAGCATGGCGGAATCCGGGGCTAAACAGCGAAACGCCCGCCGAAGCGGGCGTTTCCTCAGTGTCGGGCGAAGGGGCCTACTTCTTCGCGGCGGGCTTGGCCGCGGGGGCCGCCTTGCCCTTGCCGCCCTTGGCGCCGGCGGCGGCCTTGGCGGCCGCAGCCTCGGCGGCCGCGGCGTCGGCCGCGTTGGCCTCGGCGAGGCCCGAGGGCGCCACGATGGTGGCCAGGGTGAAGTCACGGTCGCGCATCACCGGGGCGCAGCCCTCGGGCAGCGCGACGGCCGAGATGTGCAGCGAGCCGTTGATGTCGAGGCCCGACACGTCGGCCGTGAGGGCGTCCGGGATGTTGTCGGCCGGCACCAGCATCTCGACCGTGTGGCGCACGATGTTGACCGTGCCGCCGCGCTTGACGCCGGGCGACTGGTCGACGTTGACGAGGTTCAGCGGGATCTCCAGCCGGATCTTCGCGCCGGGCTTCAGGCGCATGAAGTCGACGTGGACCGGCATGTCCTTGAC
>CAXTFP010000443.1:0-3389 GCA_964243135.1 uncultured Lichenihabitans sp. | reverse complement strand
AGGCCCCCCGCGCGCGCGTGCTCGCCGGCTTCGCCGCCGCGGCTGTGGCGCGCGACTTCCTCGCCGTCTACCGCGGCCTTCTGGAGGCGCGCCCGTGAGCCCGGTCCTCGACGGCCCGGCCTTCATCCGCCGCAACACCCGGCTGATGCCGGTGCCGATGGCGCCGGAGATCCGGCTCCACATGGCGGACGACGCGACGGAGCTGTGGACGAAGACCGAGGCCGACCTCGGCGCGCTGAACCTGCCGCCGCCCTTCTGGGCCTTCGCCTGGGCGGGCGGGCAGGCGCTGGCCCGCTACCTCCTCGACCGCCCGACCCTGCTGGAGGGCGCCCGCGTGCTGGATTTCGCCTCGGGCTCGGGCCTCGTCGCCATCGCGGCGGCACGCGGCGGGGCCGCACGGGTCGAGGCGGCCGACATCGATCCGTTCGCCCTCGACGCCATCGCGCTCAATGCGGCGGAGAACGGCGTCGGGGTGGAGGTGCGGGGCGAGAACTTCATCGGGCGCGACGAGGGGTGGGATGCCGTGCTGGCGGCCGACATCTTCTACGAGCGGGACACGGCCGGGGCCGTCACATCCTGGCTGAAGGGCTTGGCCCGGCGCGGGGCGCTGGTGCTGGTCGGCGATCCGGGCCGCAGCTACTTCGAGGCCGGCACCTTCGAAGCCCTGGAACACTACGACGTGCCGGTGATGCGCTCGCTGGAGGACGCCGACGTGAAGCGCAGCGGCGTGTGGCGGCTGAGGAGGGCCGTCTGACGGCGGCTCACCCGAAGGCGATGCGCGCCAGATGTTCGATCGACGTGCCCGGCAGCAGCGCGCCCGGCGCCAGCCCACCCATCCCGGGCGCCCGGCGGGCACCGTCCTCATCGGCGGAGCGGCGGCGCGAGGGGACCGAGAGCCGGCGAATCTGCGCCAGGGGACGGACGACGTCCGCGAGGGCGCCGGCGGGCTGGGCGGGTGCGATGAAGGTCACGGTGGACAGCTCCCGGGGATGTGTTGACATCCCGTTGACGAGGTACGAACGCTGCCCGTGCCGTTTCGGTTCACCCGCCCGACGCGACATTCTGCGCGCGGATCGCCGTCTCAGGCCGCCGTCCAGCCGCCATCCATCGACAGGTTGGCGCCGGTGATCTGGCTCGCGGCCTCCGACGTCAGATAGACCGCGAGGGACGCCACCTGCTCCACCGTGACGAACTGCTTCGTGGGCTGGGCCGCCAGCACCACGTCGCGGATCACCTGCTCTTCCGTCATCCCGCGGGCCTTCATCGTGTCGGGGATCTGCCGCTCGACGAGGGGCGTCCACACGTAGCCCGGCGAGATGCAGTTGACCGTGACGCCGTGGAGCGCGAGCTCCAGCGCGGCCGTCTTCGTTAGGCCCGCGAGGCCGTGCTTGGCCGCCACGTAGGCGGCCTTGAAGGGCGAGGCCACGAGGGAATGGGCCGAGGCCGTGTTGACGATGCGCCCCCAGCCCCGCGCCTTCATGCCCGGGATGGCGGCCCGCATGGTGTGGAAGGCCGAGGACAGGTTGACCGCGATGATGGCGTCCCAGGCGTCGGGCGGGAAGTCCTCGATCGGCGACACGCGCTGGATCCCGGCGTTGTTGACCAGCACGTCGACGCTGCCGAGCTCAGCCTCGGCCTCGGCCATCATCGCGGCGATCTCGGCGGGCTTGCTCATGTCGGCCGGGGAATGGAGCGCCGTCACGCCGAAGTCGGCCGCGATGGCGGCCCGCTCCGCCGCGATAGCGTCGGCGTCGCCGAAGCCGTTCAGCATCACGGCCGCGCCCTCGCGCGCCAGCGCCCGGGCGATGGCCAAGCCGATCCCGCTTGGGGAGCCGGTGGGGACGGCGTTGCGCGCGTGAAGGGACATGAGGGCTCCGGGCGGACGGTTCGGTCGCTTCCCTCATCTACACCGGATCGGGCCGGGCCGCGACGCGGGGACCCGGGCCGTGGTAGGATCCATCCTCGATCGAGGGAACCGGGGCGACCGCCATGCCTTTGAAGCCGACGCGCCTGCCCGCCGAGGAGGAGCGGTTCGAGGTCCGCTTCGTCATGCGGGACGGCGAGACCGAGGTGGACTGCTTCGTCGACGAGAGCGCCATCGACGATGTCGACGAGGAGGAAGACGACACCCTCGTCGAACGCTTCGCCCGGCACAGGGCCGTGTTCGAGGCCATCGCGAGCTGGCTCTTCGACGAGGGCGAGGTGCCCCGCGTCGAGCTGCACCACGTGGCGCAGTTCAGGGCGCGGTAGGGCGCTGTCCCATCACACGATGCCGATCCGCAGCAGGTCGTGGACGTGGACGAGGCCGACCGGCCGGCCCGCCTCGGTGACGAAGATGGACGTGATGGAGGCGGCGTTCATCCGGCCCAGCACCTCGGCGGTGAGCGCCTCCGGGCCGACCGTCTGCGGGCGGCGCCCCATGGCGGACGACACGGGGCGGTCCGTGAAGCCGTCGCGGAAGGCGCGCCGCAGGTCGCCGTCCGACAGCACGCCGACGAGCCGCCCGGCCCCGTCCACCACGCCCGCGACGCCGAAGCCCTTGGACGTCATCTCGACGATGCTGTCCGACAGGGATGCGGCGTGGCCCACGAGGGGCAGTTTCTCGCCCCTGTGCATGATCTGATGCACCTGCATCAGCCGCGCCCCGAGCTTGCCGCCCGGGTGGTAGCGGTGGAAGTCGGTGGCCGAGAAGCCGCGCCGCTCCAGGAGCAGGATGGCCAGCGCATCGCCGGCCGCGAGCTGCATGGTGGTGGAGGTGGTAGGGGCGAGGCCGTTGGGGCAGGCTTCCTGCGACACGGGGAGGAACAGGCCCACGTCGGCCGCGCGGCCCAGCGCGCTGTCGGGCCGCGACGTCAGGGCGACGAGCGGGATGCGGAAGCGGCGGGTGTGGGCGATGATGTCGGACAGTTCGGGCGTCTCGCCCGACCAGGAGATGGCCAGCACGACGTCGTGGTCGCGAATCATGCCGAGGTCGCCGTGGCTCGCCTCGGCCGGGTGGACGAAGTGGCTGTATGTGCCGGTCGAGGCCAGGGTGGCGGCGAGCTTGCAGCCGACGTGGCCGGACTTGCCCATGCCGGTGACGATGACGTTGCCCTCCGCCCGATGGATGAGGGCGGCGGCCCGGGCGAAGGCTTCGGCGAGCCCCTGCCCCAGGGCGTCGCGCGCCGCCTCCAGCCCCCGGCGCTCGATGTCGAGCGTGCGGGCCACGCTCAGCGCCGCGGCCTCGACCGCGGCCGAGGTGGGCGGGATCGAGGATGATGGAGACGGCAGGGTGACGATGGACACCGCTCCCCCCCTTCAGGCCGGGGACGGGACGGGGCGCCGGGGCGCCAGCGCGCGCCGGGCCGTCTCGAGGTCGTCCGGCGTGTCGACGCCGAGCGGGACGGTGT
>CAXTFP010000442.1:0-3390 GCA_964243135.1 uncultured Lichenihabitans sp. | reverse complement strand
GGGCACGGGCGCGCCGTCGCGGTCTTCGGGCGCCACGCGGGGATCGCGGGCGCCGGAGCCGGCGAGCCGCAGCTCCAGTTCCGCCGCCAGCGGGCCGCCCGTCGCGAGCCTGTCGGCCACGAGGTCGACGGTGAGCTTCAGCCCGCGGGCGCGGCACTCGCCCGCCAGCGCGGCGACCGCCGCCTCGACGGACCCCTCCCGCGCCAGGGCCGGCTGGGGCCGCGCCCAATCGTGGGGCAGCAGCAGGTTACCGGAGAGGCCGGGGTCGCCGGGCGGCGAGATCATGACCGCGTCGAAGCCCATGCCGGCGCAGCCGTCCAGGATCGTCGGCCAGGTGTCCGGCGCCGACACCATGGACAGGGGCACGTAGTAGATCCGCGGCGCCGCGGCCTGGGCGACGCCGCCCAGCGGGACGTCGACGGCGACGGGGGTGGGGGACGCGAAGCTTCCCGGCGGCGTCGCTTGCATCATCGATGACGTCTCCACCAGCACGCTCCCGCGGCCCGCCGGACCGCTCGCTCTCTGAACCAAGCCCCTGAGGCTTTGTTCCCCACCTCGGCACCCTCCGCGCGGGGCGTGGAGCCCGGGACACACCCCTTGCGCTTTTCCGCGCCGGGCCTAGCCTCTTCCGGGGCATGACGCCCCGGAGATCGGATCAATGCGCAAGGCTATCATCGCCATCGTGGCCGGCTGCGGGCTCGCCGCGACCGTCGCACCAGCTTTCGCCTGCTCCTACAACACGCAGGCCTCCGCCGAGAAGCCGCCGCAGCAGACGGCTTCCGCGCAGGACACCTCCACGACCAAGAGCCAGTGAACGCACGGCAGCCGTCGCGCTGAACGCGGAGGGGAGCCCGGCCGGGCGCCGGGGCTCGCGAGGTGATGCCTCGCCGGCGCGGGGTTCCATGGCCCGGGCGGCGCTCGTCACCGCCGCGTGGATCGTCGCGGGCGCGGGACTGGCCGGAAGTCCGGCATCGGCCGGGAGCACAGCACTGCCAGAGGCACCGAACGTGGTCGCGCTGAGGGTGCGGACCCCGCACGGCGGCTTCAACCGGCTGGTGGTCCGCATCACGCTCTGCGAGCCGGGGACGGACCGCTGCGCCGCGGTCGACGACGTCATGGTGGACACCGGCTCCACGGGCCTGCGGCTCGAAGCCTCTGCGCTCCCGCCCTGGCTCCGTCTGCCGGCCTTCCTCGGCCCGGATGGGGCGCCGCTCGCCGAATGCCTGCGCTTTCTCCACGACCAAGCCTGGGGGCCGCTCGTACGCGCCGACCTGCGCATCGGCGGCCTCGCGGCGGCCGACCTGCCGGTGCAGGTGATCGACGACGGGGATCGGTCGGAGCCGGTCGGCTGCCCGCCGTCTGGCGTCCGCCCCACGTCCAACGGCACGCTGGGGATCGGCACGCACCTGTGGGACTGCGGCGGCGACTGCGAGCAGGATCCCGAGCACCCGGCCTATTTCAGCTGCGGGGACGGCGGCTGCGCACCGGTGCGGGGCCGCGTGGCGCCCGCCTATCGCGTGCCCAACCCGGCGTCGCGCTTCCCGGGTCACGACGACGGCATGGTCATCGACCTGCCCGCGACCCCGCCGGACGGGGCCGAGGAGGTCGCCGGCACGCTGAGTTTCGGCGTCGGCGCCGGCGACCTCGTCGGCACGGCGCCCCTGCATCTCGACGGCACAGGCCGCTTCGCGACGCTCTACGGGGGCAGGACCTATCCGGACAGTTACATCGACAGCGGCACCGAAACCCTCATCCTGGCCGACGAGCGCCTGCCCCGCTGCCCCGGGATGGGCTGGGCCTTCTGCGCGGCGCCGGCGCTGCGGCGGAACGCCGTGATGGTCGGGCGGGACGGCATGCGTATCCCGGTCGCCTTCGACGTGGGCGACTACCGGCGCATCCGGGACCGGCGGTCCGGCGCATCCGCCGGCATCGCGGTCGCGGCGGAAGCCTCGACTGCGGCCTTCGTGTGGGGGGCGCCCTTCTTCCTGGGCAGGCGCATCGCGCTCGTCCTCGACGGCAGGGCGGTGCCGGGCCTCCCCGGCCTCGAAGGGCCGTTCTACGCGTTCCGGGACCGCCCCCCGCCCTGACCTCGCCGGGCCATCGGCCTCTCCGATGGGGTTCGCCGCCTCGAACATCGCCGCTGCCGGGGCGTTTCGCTCCCGGAGCTCCCGCGGCGCCATCGATTCCCGGCGTCGTCATGGATCCATCGAACAATCGTTCCGGTTCACCGAGCGCATGGACTGACCTCGGTTCTCGGGTCGGCGACATCGCATGGGATACCACGTGCTCGACTGGGACGACCTCAGGTTCTTTCTCGCCATCGCCCGGCATGGCAGCCTGACGGGTGCCGCGAAGGACCTCCGGGTCGCCCAATCCACCGTCGGGCGCCGCCTGGCCTCGCTGGAGTCGAGCGTGTCGGTCCGGCTGCTGCACCGGACGCCGGAGGGCTACCGGCTGACGCTCGCGGGGGAAAGCGTCCGGGCGCAGGCCGAGCGGGTCGAGGCCGAGGCGCTGACGGTGCAGCGCACCGTCGGCGGGCAGGACGACAGGTTCGAGGGCGTGGTGCGGGTCACCTGCACGGAGACGCTCGCGGTCCACGTCCTGGCGCCCTGCTTCATCGCGCTCCAGCATCACCACCCCGAGATCCTGGTGGAACTTGTGCCCAACCCGGCCGAGGTCAGCCTGTCGATGCGCGAGGCCGACATCGCCGTGTGCCTGTCGCCGTCCGAGCGGAACGAGCTCGTGGTGCGCCGGGTGGGCCGCATGGCCTTCGGCCTCTACGCCTCGCCGCTCTACCTCCAGCGCCACGGCGAACCGGACTTCGCAGCCGGCTGCGCCGGACACCGCCTGATGTCTTCGCTGGACGACGTCGACGGCGACGACCAGAGTCGCTGGCTGGCCGGGCTGACGTCCCGCGCCCGGCCGGGCCTGCAGACCAGCAGCCATGAGGCCCTGGTTGTGGCGGCCCGCAGCGGCGGCGGCCTCGCCTGCCTCGCCCGTTTCCGGGCCGATCCGGATCCCGCGCTCCGCCTGCTGGCGACCCCCAGCCCCGCGCCACCGGCCGACATCTGCGTCCTGGTGCATAAGGACAGCCGCGGCACGCCGCGCATCAGGGCGACGTCGGCGGCCATCGGCGAAGCCATGAAGGCCATGCTGCCCGGGTGACGGCATCCGAGGCCGAGACCGCCCCGCTCCGCCCGACGTGGCTACGGAGCCGGGCGTGCCCGCGCTGGCTCCGATGGCGCGGGCATGCAGTCCCGCATAGTCGGTCACCGGATTTCAAGTGCATCCACGACGTTTTACATCCGTTAGTTGGGCATCGTCGGCGCGACCGGGGCCCTGCCTGGGTTGCCGGGTGCTGGCTGGCGATCGAACCGCGACCCTTTTCCC
>CAXTFP010000441.1:0-3397 GCA_964243135.1 uncultured Lichenihabitans sp. | reverse complement strand
TTGGCGCGCCTGTTCGCCGACGAGCCCGCCGGGCTCCAGGCCCTCGCCGCCGCGCGACGGCACGCAGACGACGTGATGGTCGCGCCACACGGCCGCGATGTCGGTGGCGTGGCCGTGCCAGGCGACGCCGGGCTCGGCCGACCAGCGGCGCAGATCCTCCAGCGGCACGGCGCGCGGGTTCTCGGGGTCGGGCGCGCCGAACAGCGACAGCTCGACGGGCGCGCCCGCGGCCCGCGCCAGCCGCAGCGCCTCCACGGCCACGTCGACGCCCTTCGAGTGCACCATGCGGGCCACGACGGCCACGCGCAGCGGCGGCAGGGGGGGCAGCGGCTGGCCGCGCTCGCGCTCGGGGTCGATGCCGGCGCCGCCCACCACCGTGACGCGGGAGCCGTCCGGATCGAGGCCGAGCAGGGCGGGGTCCTCGCGGTTCTCGAAGACGTGGTGGGCGCGGGCGCCGCCGAGGACGCTGCGCAGCAGCCAGCCGAGGATCCCGCGGGCGAGCCGCGCCTTCAAGGTATGGCTGGCGCCGATCAGCCCGAGCCCCGTCACGGCCTGCACGCGCCGCGGCACGCCCGCCATCAGCGCGCCGAGGCCCGCCAGCACGATCAGCCGCACCGAGATGAGGTGGACGATGTCGGGCCGCTCGGCCCGGAACAGCCGGGCGAAGCCGCGCGCGTGGCCGAGCAGGGCCAGGGCGCCGAACTGGCCGCGCTCGTGGTCCGAGGGGATCACCCGCACGCCGGCATCTTCGATGCGCCGGCGCAGCGCCTCGTCCCGCACCCGCGCCGTGACGGCGACATCGAAGCCGGCGTCGCGCGCCGCCAGCGCCACGGACAGGAAGTGGGAGGCGAAGAACCAGTCCTCCGTGGCGACGAACAGGAGCTTCGGGCCATGACTCATCGCGGCGGAACAACCTCCAAGCCCTGCCGTTGGTCGGGCGTCGCCTCCGACGGCGACCACCCCGCCCGGATCGGCCGTTCCGCGCCGGCCGAGAAGGGACTCGTCGTGGCCGTCGACACGGGGCTCTACCACATGCAGCTCGAGGCGGTCGCCCTCGTGCCGTCCCCATGCCCCACCTCAGCTTCGGAGCGACCCCATGAGCACCACCGTCGGCGACTTCCTGGTGGAGCGCCTCCACGCCTGGGGCGTGCGCCGGATCTTCGGCTATCCCGGGGACGGCATCAACGGCGTGTTCGGCGCGCTGAACCGCGCGGGCGGCAAGATCGAGTTCATCCAGGCGCGCCACGAGGAGATGGCGGCCTTCATGGCCTCGGCCCATGCCAAGTTCACGGGCGAGCTCGGCGTCTGCATCGCCACCTCGGGGCCCGGCGCCTCGCACCTGCTGACGGGGCTCTACGACGCCCGCATGGACCACATGCCGGTGCTGGCCATCGTGGGCCAGCAGGCCCGCACCTCCATCGGGGCCCACTACCAGCAGGAGCTCGACCTCCAGAGCCTGTTCAAGGACGTGGCGGGCGCCTTCGTGCAGACCGCCATGGCGCCCGCCCAGGTGCGCCACCTCGTCGACCGCGCGGTCCGCACGGCGGTGGCGGAGCGCGCCGTGACGGCCATCATCCTGCCGAACGACCTCCAGGAGATGCCCTACGATGAGCCGAAGCGGCTGCACGGCTTCACCTTCTCGGGTGTGGGCTACGCCAGGCCCAAGGTGGTGCCCTACGAGCATGACCTGCGCGAGGCCGCGTCCATCCTCAACGCCGGCCAGAAGGTCGCCATGCTGGTCGGCGCCGGCTGCGTGGACGCGGTCGACGAGGTGATCGCGGTGGCCGAGACGCTCGGGGCCGGCTGCGCCAAGGCCCTGCTCGGCAAGGCCGTGCTGCCCGACGACCTGCCCTGGGTCACGGGCACGATCGGCCTGCTCGGCACCGAGGCCTCGTCCGACATGATGGCGGAATGCGACACGCTGCTGATGGTGGGCTCGGGCTTCCCCTGGGCCGAGTTCCTGCCCGCCGAGGGCACGGCGCGGGGCGTGCAGATCGACATCAAGGCCGACATGCTGTCCATCCGCTACCCGATGGAGTGCAACCTCCAGGGCGACGCGGCCGAAACCCTGCGGGCGCTGCTGCCGCTGCTGGAGCGGAAGGCCGACCGCTCCTGGCAGGAGAAAATCGAAGGTTGGGCGGCGTCCTCGTGGAAGCAGCAGGGCGGGCGGGCCCTGCAGCCGGCGCGGCCCGTCAACCCGCAGCGCGTCGCCCACGAGCTGTCGCCGCGCCTGCCCGACCGCGCCATCGTCACGTCGGATTCAGGCTCTTGCGTCAACTGGTTCTCGCGCGACCTCAAGATGCGGCGGGGCATGATGGCATCGCTGTCGGGCTCGCTGGCCTCGATGGGGGCGGCCGTGCCCTACGCCATCGGGGCCAAGTTCGCCCACCCGGACCGGCCGGTGATCGCGCTGGTGGGCGACGGCGCCATGCAGATGAACAACATGGCCGAGCTGATCACCGTGTCGAAGTATTGGGACCGGTTCTCGGAGAAGACCTGGGTGGTCTGCGTCTTCAACAACGAGGACCTGAACCAGGTGACATGGGAACAGCGCGTGATGGAGGGGGACCCGAAGTTCGTGGCCTCGCAGGAGATCCCGAACGTGCCCTACCACAAGTTCGGCGAGCTGATCGGCTTCAAGGGGATCTACGTCGACGACCCCGAGACCCTGGGCGAGGCCTGGGACGAGGCCCTGCGCTGCGGCCGCCCCGTGGTGCTGGAGGTGAAGACCGACCCCGAGGTGCCGCCGCTGCCGCCGCACATCACCCTCAAGCAGGCCCGGAACTTCATGTCGGCGCTGGTCAAGGGCGACCCGCACGAGGGCCGCATCGTCGCGGGCGCGGCGCGCCAGATCCTCGGCTCGATCCTGCCGGGCTCGTCGACGTGAGGTGACCACATCGATCTGCAAATTCCACAATAATCAGGTTCCAAAAGGCCCTCGGCCTTTTGCGGGTTTCAGAGCGGAGCCCTGAGACGACCAAATATTATCTCTATAGAAAATTCATGGTCATCAACAAAGATAGATGTCAAACACCGGTTCTGATCTGAAAAATACAAATTACCTCCGTCTTCTCCTATCCTGATCTTGCGACGGACGACACAGCCTCTCGGGCCTGCTCAGGATAAAGAATGTTAGGGAAGCCTCTTCTGTGCCACCTATCGAGTGTCGATGAGCACAGACGCGCCCACCACCCTCACGCGGCCGGCCGCGCGGTCTCCAGGGGGGAGCCCACGCCCGCCTCGGCTTCCGGGAACAGCAGCGTGAAGGTCGTCCCCACGCCGAGTTCGCCCGCCCCCGTCCCGTCGCCGCCGGTGCGGCGCATGAAGCCGTAGCCCGGGGCGGGGCCGAGCCCGGTCCCGGTGTCGGCCTTGGTGGTGAAGAAGGGCTCGAAGATCC
>CAXTFP010000440.1:0-3411 GCA_964243135.1 uncultured Lichenihabitans sp. | reverse complement strand
CGATCGACCAGCGGTCCATCTGGCCCTGGTTGATCTGCTGGGTGCCGTGATACAGGCCCGACGTGTCGCCGAGCCCCACCGTGTTGGCGGTGGCGAAGAGCCGGAAGGCCGGGTGGGGCTTGATCACGCGCTTCTGGTCGAGCAGCGTCAGGCGGCCCGACAGCTCCAGCACGCGCTGGATCACGAACATCACGTCCGGCCGGCCGGCGTCATATTCGTCGAAGCACAGGGCCACGTTGTTCTGCAGCGCCCAGGGCAGCATGCCGTCGCGGAACTCCGTGACCTGCTTGCCGTCCTGGAGCACGATGGCGTCCTTGCCGACGAGGTCGACGCGCGACACGTGGCTGTCGAGGTTGATGCGGACGCAGGGCCAGTTCAGCCGCGCCGCCACCTGCTCGACGTGGGTCGACTTGCCGGTGCCGTGGTAGCCCGTGATCATCACGCGGCGGTTGCGCGAGAAGCCCGCCAGGATGGCCAGCGTGGTGTCGCGGTCGAACAGATAGTCCGAGTCCGTGTCCGGCACGTGCTCCTCGACCGTGGAATAGGCCGGCACGGACATGTCGGAATCGATGCCGAAGACTTCGCGCACCGACACTCGCGTGTCGGGCAGGGACGGCGTGGCTGGATTGGCGTGCTGCATCGATCCTCCGAGCCCGCCTCGCGGTCGAGACGGTGCCCGCTCCGGGGCTCTTTGGGGTTTACCGGGCCGCCTGGGCGGCCGGGGGTGAAAGCTTGATGGTCTTGAGGAAGTTATAGGCGCGGATGATGTCGCGCAATTTGTCCTCGTTCGAGCGGTCGCCGCCGTTGGCGTCCGGATGCAATTGCTTGACCAGCTGCTTGTAGCGGGCCTTCACGGCCGAGGCATTCGCCGTCTCATCCAGGCCCATGGCGGTCAACGCCCGGGTCGTGGCCTGGGAATAGCGCGGGCGGCGCGGCTCTTCGGCGCGGCCCTGGCGCGCACGGGCCCGGAAGATGCCGAGGGAATCCGGGTGGGACCCGTCGGCCGGGCCCGGGTCGCCGGCCGCGCGGTTGACACCCATGTTCCAGGTCGGGCGGTGGCCGACGACCGCGTCCTTCTGGTACTTCGCGACGTCGTCGTCGCTCATGCCGCTGAAATAATCGTAGGTGGCGTTGTACTCCCGCACGTGGTCGATGCAGAAGCAGAAATACTGCCCCTCGCGGTCGCGCCCCTGGGGGGCGCGGTAGTCGCCGGCGTTGACGCAGCCCGGATGGTCGCACGGGGCGGTCGAGGGCACGGCCGCCGCCTTGGCGTTCTTGCCGGCGGATTTGGCGCGGATGCGGTCGAAATGGTGCGAGTTGAGGTTCATCACCGGCCTATTATGGGGGAGATCGCGGTCGTCGCAAGGCGGCCCGGGACGCATCCCTGCCCCGCCCCGCCCCCTGCTTGCCGAGGACCCGTATCATGAGCGTTAAGGACCGAATCGTGGCCACCCTGACGGAAGCGTTCCGCCCCGAAGCCCTCGCGGTGATCGACGAGTCCCACCAGCATGCCGGCCACATGGGCTCGCGCGCCGGCGGGGAAACGCATTTCCGCGTCCGGGTGACGGCCGAGGCCTTCGCGAACCGCAGCCGCATCGACCGGCACCGCATGGTCAACGCCCTGCTGGCGGAAGAGTTGAAGCCCGACGGCGTCCACGCCCTCGCCATCGAGGCGCGCGCGCCGGGGGAGGCCGCACGATGACGCCTAGCGACTTCGCCAAAGTCGACGCCTACGAGAACACGGCCGCCGACTACGACGAGATCCCGGACATGGCCGACGCGGATCCCTCGCTCGTGCGGTGGGAGATCGCCGGCGTGCCGGTCAGCGAGGCCGAGGGACGGGCCGCCATGGCGGCGGCGCGGCCGCAGGACCGATCCGAGCCCGGGCGCATTCACAAACCTCGCCCCGGCGGCTAAACGGGGCTCCGCAGCCCCGCCCGCGGGGGCACCCGACCACCGAGGGATCCCAGATCATGTCCGACATGCGGCTCGTCGTCACCGGCGCCGGCGGGCGCATGGGGCGCAGGCTGGTGGCCGCGGTCCACGCCGCGGAGGGCGTGACGCTGTCGGCCGCCCTGGCGCGCCCGGGCTCGCCGCTGCTCGGACAGGATGCCGGGACGCTGGCGGGGATCGGCCCCATCGGGGTGCCGGTCACCGAGGACGCGCTCGAAGCCTGTGTGGGCGCGGACGGCGTGCTCGACTTCACGACGCCGGCCGCCACCGTCCAGTTCTCGGTCCTGGCCGCCCAGGCGCGCATCGCCCACGTCATCGGCACGACGGGGCTCGACGCGGCTCACCTCGCGCGGCTCGACGCCGCGAGCCGCCACGCGCCGCTGGTGCGCTCCGGCAACATGAGCCTCGGCGTCAATCTGCTCGCGGCCCTGGTGCGCCGCGCGGCCCGCGCGCTCGGGACCGCGTGGGACGTCGAGATCGTCGAGACGCACCACCGCATGAAGGTCGACGCGCCCTCGGGCACCGCGCTGCTCCTGGGCGAGGCCGCGGCCGCCGGGCGCGGGGTGTCGCTCCCCGAAGCCGCCGTGCGGGGACGCGACGGGCTGACGGGCGCGCGCGAGCCCGGCGCCATCGGCTTCGCGTCGCTGCGCGGCGGCACCGTGGTGGGCGACCACGCGGTCGTCTTCGCGGGCGACGGCGAGCGGATCGAACTCGGCCACCGCGCCGAGGACCGCGGGCTCTTCGCCCGGGGCGCCGTCACGGCGGCGCTATGGGCGCGCGGGCGCCGCCCGGGCCTTTACAGCATGGCCGACGTGCTCGACCTTGCCGACTTCTGACACACCGGAGGGAAAACACCATGGACCGGCTGCTCGTCCTGATCCGCCACGGCCAATCCGAATGGAACCTCCAGAACCTGTTCACGGGCTGGAAGGACCCGGCCCTGTCGCCGAAGGGCGTCGAGGAGGCCAGGGCCGCCGGCCGCGTCTTGAAGGGCGTCGGGCCCTTCGACGTGGCCTTCACCTCGGCGCTCAGCCGCGCCCAGAACACGCTGAAGCTGGTGCTGGGCGAGATCGGCCAGGAGGAGCTCGACACGGTGGCCGACAAGGCGCTGAACGAGCGCGACTACGGCGACCTGTCGGGCCTCAACAAGGACGAGGCGCGGGACAGGTGGGGCGCCGAGCAGGTCCACGTCTGGCGCCGCTCCTACGACGTCAACCCGCCGGGCGGCGAGTCGCTGCGCGACACCGTCGCCCGCGCCCTGCCCTTCTACAACCAGCACATCCTGCCGCGCGTGCTCAGGGGCCAGCGCGTGCTGGTGGCGGCGCACGGCAACTCGCTGCGCTCTCTCATCATGGTGCTGGACGGGCTGTCGCCCGACGGCATCGTCGGCGTGGAGCTCGAAACCGGCGTGCCGATCGTGTACCGGCTCAAGGCGGATTCCACGGTGGACAGCAAGGA
>CAXTFP010000439.1:0-3429 GCA_964243135.1 uncultured Lichenihabitans sp. | reverse complement strand
CATCCCCATGCTGTCGCTGTTCGGCCTCGGCGTCGTGCCCGGCATCATCGCGACCGTGATCTTCGCCGTGCCGGCGCCGATCCGCATGACGCAACTCGGCATCGCCTCCGTGCCGCCGGCCCTGCGCGAGGCCGGCGAGGCCTTCGGGGCCACGTCCTGGCAGCTCCTGCGCAAGGTCGAGCTGCCCCACGCCCTGCCGGCCATCATGGAGGGGCTGACGCAGGCCATCATGCTGGCGCTGTCGATGTCGGTGATCGCCACCATGGTGGGGTCGGGCGGCCTCGGCGTGCCGGTGCTGCGCTCGCTGAACCAGGTGCGGCCCGCCATGGGCTTCGAGGCGGGGCTCGCCATCGTGCTGGTGGCCGTGCTGCTCGACCGCCTGTTCCGGCGTCCGGCCGCCGCGGGTGCGGCGCGGTGAGCGGGGCGCCGCATCCCGCCATCGCGTTCCGCGACGTCGACATCGTCTTCGGCCCGAAGCCCCATCGCGCCCTGGCGCTGCTCGACGCGGGCCGGGGCCGCGACGACATCCTGGCCCAGACCGGCCATGTCATCGGCGTCGCGGGCGCGAGCCTCAGCGTGGCGCCGGGCGAGATCTGCGTGCTGATGGGCCTGTCGGGCTCGGGCAAGTCGACGCTGCTGCGCGCCGTCAACCGGCTGGTCCGCCCGGCGCGCGGGCGCGTCGAGGTGAGCCACGGCGGCCGGCCGGTCGACGTCTGCGCCTGCGACGCGTCCACGCTTCGCGACCTGCGCTCGGTCGGCGTCGCCATGGTGTTCCAGCAGTTCGCGCTCCTGCCCTGGCGTAGCGTGCGCGACAACGTCGGGATGGGACTCGAACTGCGGGGCATGGGGCGCCGGGCGCGCGACACGATCGTGGACGAGAAGCTCGCGCTCGTGGGGCTCGACCGCTGGGCCGACAAGCACGCGCACGAGCTGTCGGGCGGCATGCAGCAGCGGGTGGGGCTCGCCCGCGCCTTCGCGACCGACGCCGACATCCTGCTCATGGACGAGCCCTTCTCGGCCCTCGACCCCCTGATCCGCGCCAAGCTGCAGGACGAGCTGCTGGGGCTCCAGGCGCGGCTGAAGAAGACCATCCTGTTCGTGTCGCACGACCTCGACGAGGCCGCTAAGCTCGGCGACCGCATCGTCATCATGGAGGGCGGCCGCATCGTCCAGGCCGGCACGGTGGCGGACATCGTGCTGCGCCCCGCCGACCGCTACGTGGCGGATTTCGTGCGCCACATGAACCCGCTCGACGCGCTGAAGGCCGAAACCTTCATGGTGCCGCTCCCTGAAGGCGGGGGCGAGGGGGTCGCCTTCGGCGACGGGCTCCGCGTCACGACCGATCCCGGCGGGCGGGCGCGAGAGGCCTGCCGGGCGGGCGCGCCGCTGCGCCTCCTCACCCTCGCCGCGGCCGAGGCCGGCGCCATCGGCGACGCCCTCGTGCTGGTCCCGCCGGCGCTGCCCCTCAAGGCCGCCGTGGCGCTGCGGCGGCGTGGCGCGGCCGGCCTGCTCGTCGTCGACGGCGAGGCGCGCGTCCTCGGCACGGTCTGCGAGGACGACCTGTTCCGCGCCCTGCTGCGGCATTGATCGAAGATACGGACTCCGAAGGGCTGACCCTTTGGGATTTCGTGCGCCCGGCCTGGCCGTCGACTTGAAGGGGTAAGTCCTCTCGTGAGCCGATCACGGCGAATGGAGCGCTGGTCCGCGAAGCTGTCGTGACCGAGGAGAGGCTGCATCTATCCGGCGGTCGTGCGGTGAAGTCCGGGCCACGTCCAAGGCCGCCCGGTTTCTCGGCTTTGGCCGCTGCTTGACGCACCCCGCGCGATGGTGCGAGACGCGGCGGCCCCATCCCCCATCGCGAGCCCGCGCATGCCCCAATCCCTCGACCTCCTCTGCCTGGGGAACGCCATCGTCGACGTCCTCACCACCGTCGACGACGCCTTCCTGGCCGAGTGGGCGATCGCCAAGGGTGGCATGAACCTCATCGACGAGGCCCGCGCGGAGTCCCTCTACGCCGCCATGGGCGGCACCGTCGTGGTGTCGGGCGGGTCGGCCGCCAACACCGCCGTCGGCGCCGCGAAGCTCGGCGCCGCGGCGGGCTTCATCGGCAAGGTGCGGGACGACGCGGTCGGGGGCTATTTCACGTCCGACCTGCGCTCCACCGGCGTGCGCTTCGCCACTCCTCCTGCGGGCGCGGGACCCGCGACGGCGCGCTCCTACATCCTGGTGACGCCCGACGGGCAGCGTACCATGAACACCTATCTCGGCGCCTGCCAGAACCTGACGGTCGAGGACGTCGACCCGGCGCTGGTGGCGGGCGCCGGCGTCATCTACCTCGAAGGCTACCTGTGGGACCCGCCTCACGCCAAGGACGCGTTCCGCAAGGCCTCGGATCTCGCCCACGCGGCCGGCCGCAGGGTCGCGCTGTCGCTGTCGGACTCCTTCTGCGTCGGCCGCTACCGCGACGAGTTCCTCCACCTGATCCGGTCGCGGCAGGTCGACATCGTCTTCGCCAACGAGGCCGAACTCCTGGCGCTCTACGAGGTGGACGACTTCGAGCCTGCCGTCGCGGCGCTGCGGGGCGAGTGCGCGCTCGGCGCCGTGACCCGGGGAGCCGCGGGGGCCGTGGTGGTCGAGCCCGCGGGGGTGCGGGGCGTGCCGGCCTTCCCGGTCGCGGCCGTGGTGGACTCCACCGGCGCCGGCGACCTCTTCGCGGCGGGCTTCCTGGCGGGGCTGGCGCGGGGGCAGGATGCGGCGGACTGCGCCCGGCTCGGCACGCTGGCGGCCGCCGAGATCATCAGCCACGTCGGCGCCCGGCCGCAGGCCGACCTCGCGGCGCTGGCGGCCGCCGAGGGCCTCGCGGCCTGACGCCGGGCCGGCCCGTGTCGCCCTTCCCCAGCCTCCGGGCCGCCCTCGCGTCCAACGACGAGGGCGCGCGCGTCATCGCCTTCGAGGACATCGCGCTCAGCCTGCGCATCGGTGCCCACGAGGCCGAGCGGCACGCGCCGCAGCGGGTGCTGGTATCGGCCGAGCTCTTGGTGGTGCCAACGGCCCCGCTCGGCGCCGACGACCTCGCGGAAGTGGTGGACTATGACGCGATCCACCGCGACATCGCGCTCCTGGCCGAGGCTCCCCACGTGGACCTGCAGGAGACGCTGGCCGAGCGGGTGGCGCGCCTGTGCCTGAAGCCCCGCGACGTCGTGGCGGTCGAGGTCCACGTCCGCAAGCCCGACGCCTACGCGGACTGCCGCAGCGTCGGCATCCGGATCCTGCGGACGCGGATGTGCCTGTGATAAGTGCGACCTTCGGCCGGACATCGTTGCGCTGGCTCCCGGCCTTCGAAGCTAGCGTTGGCACACACAACTGACGCTGAGCGTTGGCGCTCTTCTCCCCCTCGGGGAGAAGGTGCCCGGCAGGGCGGATGAGGGG
>CAXTFP010000438.1:0-3444 GCA_964243135.1 uncultured Lichenihabitans sp. | reverse complement strand
GCGTATTGCAGTGGGGATGATACCAGAAAGTCCCGGCATCGGGCGGCGTGAACGCGGAGACGAATGTGCCCTTGGTGTAGACATAGGGCTGCGTCAGAAACGGCACGCCGTCCATATTGTTGGGAATGCGCAGGCCGTGCCAATGGATGGTGGTCGGCTCGTCGATGCCGTTGACCAGCCGTGCGGCGAAGGGCTCGCCCTTCTTCATCCGCAGGAGAGGCGGAGCGCCGTCCTTGCCGTAGGTCAGCACATCCTTGGTGATGCCGTCACCCGAGATGTTCGCCTGGATTTTGTTGGTTTTCAGGAGTTGCGGCTCGGGGGCGGCCTCCGCTCTGTTGAAGCGGCCGGCAAGTCCGAGGCCGTGGCGGGGCTCAGGCGCCAGGGCGGGACGGTGGCCAGGGTGGGGGACGGCGTCAACGACGCGCCGGCCCTCGCCGCGGCCGACGTCGGCCTGGCCCTGTCGACCGGCACTGACGTTGCCATGCACGCGGCCGCGATCACGCTGATGCGCGGCGACCCGCGCCTCGTCGCCGACGCCCTCGACATCTCGCGCCGCACCCACCGCAAGATCCGGCAAGGGTTGTTCTGGGCCTTCGCGTACAACGTGGTCGGCATCCCGCTGGCCGCCCTGGGCCACCTCGATCCGGTGGTCGCGGGCGGCGCCATGGCGCTGTCGTCGGTCAGCGTGGTGGGCAACGCGCTGCTGCTGCGCGGCTGGAGGCCGCGGTCGGGGAGCAAGCTCACCGCTCCGGGGAGGCGGGCATGAACATCGGCGAGGCTTCGCGGGCGTCGGGCGTGTCGGCCAAGATGATCCGCTACTACGAGGCGACGGGCCTCATCGCGCCTGCGGCCCGCTCGGACTCGGGCTACCGCACCTACGGCGAGGGCGACGTGCACACGCTGCGCTTCGTGCGGCGGTCGCGCGACCTCGGCTTCTCGGTCGACCAGATCGCCGGCCTCCTGCAGCTGTGGCGCGACGAGGGCCGCGCCAGCGCCGACGTCAAGCGCATGGCGCTGGCCCATGTCGCGGCGCTCGACGCCAAGGCGGCCGAGCTCCAGGCCATGAGCCGCACGCTGCGCCACCTCGCCGAATGCTGCCACGGCAACGACCGCCCCCAGTGCCCGATCATCGACGACCTCGCGCGGGCGTCCCCGAAGCCGCGGACAGCGTCGCCGGCCGTCAGAACCGGGCGATGAGGGCGATCCCCGCCACCATGAGGCCGGCCCCGACCGAACGCCCGACGCCCATCCCGTGCCGTTCCACGCCGAACAGGCCGAAATGGTCGATGGCGAGCGACATCAGGATGTTGGCCGTGATGGTGAGGCCCGCGAAGGCGCCGGCCCCGACCCGGTCGATGAACACCAGCCCGGCCACCACCGCGAAGGCCCCGACGAGGCCGCCGAGCGGCGCCCACCAGGGCATGGCGCCGATGCCCTCCGCCGTCGGCATCGGCCTCGGCAGGCACAGCCACAGGACGGCGAGGAACGCCATGATGGGCAGGAACGACACGAGGCTGGCCAGCCACGGGTTGTTCAGCGACTGGCGCAGCGCGCCGTTCATGGGCGGGCCCCAGGCCTGGAGCACGCCGGCGATGAGGATGATGGGGTAGAGCCAGGCCGAGCCGAGGGTCTGCATCGCGTGGGGGTCCGTTCGATGGTGGTCAGAACAGGAACAGGGCCGCGATCGCCAGCAGCAGGGCCGGCGGCATGGCCAGGAGGCCGAGCTTCAGGAACCGGCCCGCGCCGACGTCCACACCCTCACGCCGGAGCGCGGTCAGCCACAGGATGGTGGCGAGCGAGCCCGTGACCGACAGGTTGGGGCCGAGGTCGACGCCGATGAGGATCGCGCTCGTCACGCGCTCCGGCACGGGGGCCGCCGCGACGGCGTCGCCCGCGATGAGCCCGGCCGGGAGGTTGTTCACGAGGTTGCAGGCGACCGCGACGACCACGCCCGCCGCCCAGGCGGCCCCGCCGGCCGAGCGCCGCGCGGCCTCGCCCAGCAGCCCGGCCAGGGCCGCGATCAGCCCCGCTCGGTCGAGCGCCTCGACCAGCACGAACAGCCCCGCCACCAGGGGCAGCACGCCCCAGGAGATGTCCTTCACCGTGGTCCAGGGCGAGGCCCGCCGGCGGATCAGCACGGCCGCGGCCGTGAGCAACCCGCAGAGCGCGGTCGGCAGCCCGAGCTGGACGCCGAAGCCCGAGGAGGCCAGCAGCACCGCGCCGGTCACGGCGAGGCCGCCCGCGGCGAGCTTCCCGTCGCCCGACAGCCTCGGCACGTCCACCTCGGAGGTGATCTCGTCGGCCTTCAGGGCGCCATGCAGGGCGAGGCGCAGCACCGCGTAGGTGGCCGCGACCGCGAAGAGCGAGGGCAGCGCGAAGCGCGGCAGCCATTCGGCGAGCGCCGGCATGCGGGCGCCGTAGATGACGAGGTTGGCGGGGTTCGAGATCGGCAGGACGAAGGAGGCCGCGTTGGCCACGAAGGCGCAGATGAAGAGGTACGGCAGGGGGTCCCGGGCCCTGGCGGTCTTCACGGCGGCCGCGACCGCGGGCGTCAGCACCACGGCGGTGGCGTCATTCGACAGGAACACCGTGATGGCCGTGCCCACG
Source organism: uncultured Lichenihabitans sp. (assembly GCA_964243135.1). Classification (GTDB taxonomy): domain Bacteria; phylum Pseudomonadota; class Alphaproteobacteria; order Rhizobiales; family Beijerinckiaceae; genus Lichenihabitans. Next base: position 837 of record CAXTFP010000438.1, on the reverse strand, counting down.
AGGTAGACCAGGAGGAACAGCCGCCGCGGCGAGCCCCGCGCGCGCTTCGTCGCCACGGCGGCCAGCCAGTCGAACAGCCCCTCGTGCCGGGCGACCTCGCTCAGCAGCATCATGCCCGTGAGGAACAGGTAGACGTCCGCGCCCTCCCCGACGCCCGCGAGCGCGGCCGTAGGCGGCAGGAGCCCGAGCAGGACGAGCAGCGCCGCGCCCGCCACGGCCCAGACCGCCTCCGGCCAGCCGAAGGGGCGCAGGATGACGCCGAGCGTCGCCGCGCCCGCGATGGCGCAGGTCCAGATCCGCGGGTCCGTCACGACGCCCCCCGCCGAGGTGCCGCCGCCCCGGCCGCCCCGGCGCCCGGCAGGTCGAACTCCGCCCGGAGGCCGCCCAGGGCGGAGCGGCCGAGCGACAGGGTGCCGCCGTAGAGCTCGACCAGCTCGCGCGTGATCGGCAGGCCGAAGCCGTGGCCGGGCGTGGTCTCGTCGATGCGCCGGCCGGGCATCAGGGCCTGTTCGGCCAGCCCGTCCGGCAGGCCGGGGCCGTCGTCCTCGACCACGAGGTCGACGCGGGCCAGCCGCGCCGCGGCGCCGACCCGCACCCGGCCGCGGGACCACTGGCCGGCGTTGTCGAGCAGGTTGCCCAGCACCTCGTCGAGGTCCTGCGCCTCGCAGGCGACGGCCGCGCCGGGCTCGACCTCCACGTCGAAGGCGAGGCCCTTGTCGGCGTAAAGCTTGGCGAAGACCGCGACGTGGTCGGCCAGCGCCGCGGCGAGGTCGACGCGGCCGCGGCCGGCGCCGCCGAGCGCCGCGGTCCTGGCGCGCGCGAGGTGGTGGCGGATCA
>CAXTFP010000437.1:0-3445 GCA_964243135.1 uncultured Lichenihabitans sp. | reverse complement strand
GCGAGGACGTGGGCGCGCGCTTCCTGGCCTACGGCTGGAACGTCCTCCACGTCCGGGACGCCAACGATCTCAAGCAGGTCGCAGCCGCCTACCAGGGCTTCCTGGAGGAGAAGTCGCGACCGACCATCATCGTCGTCGAGAGCCACATCGGCTACGGCTCGCCCAACAAGCAGGATTCCAGCAAGTCTCACGGCTCGCCGCTCGGCGCCGACGAGGTGAAGCTCACCAAGGAGTTCTACGGCTGGCCGCAGGAGCCGACGTTCCTGGTGCCGGACGGCGTCTACGAGCGTTTCGCCGACACGGTGGGCAAGCGCGGGAGCGAACTCCAGTCGAAGTGGGCCGAGCTGTTCACGGCCTACAAGGCCCGGTATCCGGAAGACGGCAAGGCGGTCGACGCGATCATCGCCAAGGAGGTCCCTCAGGCCGCCCTGGACGCGATCCCCACCTTCCCGGCCGACGAGAAGGGCTTGGCGACGCGCGAATCGGCCTCCAAGGCCGAGAACGCGCTGGCGCCGCACTATCCGTGGCTGGTCGGCGGTTCGGCCGACCTCGACGAGTCCACCAAGACCAATCAGACCGCCAAGGAGGCTGGCACCTTCAAGCCCGAGAGCCGCGGCGGCCGCAATGTCCACTTCGGCGTGCGCGAGCACGCGATGGGCGCGATCTGCAACGGCATGGCGCTGTCGGGCCTGCGCCCCTACGGCGCCACCTTCCTGATCTTCTCCGATTACCTGCGCCCGGCCATCCGCCTGTCGTCCCTGCAGGAACTGCCGTCCATCTGGGTCTTCACCCATGACTCGATCGGCGTGGGCGAGGACGGCCCGACCCACCAGCCGGTCGAGCAGATCCCCAGCCTGCGCGCCATCTCCGGCCTCTTCGTGCTGCGTCCCGGCGACGCCAACGAGGCCGCGGAAGCGTGGAGGTTCGTGCTCGGCCTGAAGCACAACCCGGCCGCGCTGATCCTGTCGCGCCAGCCGATGCCGACCTTCGACCGCAACACCTTCAAGCCGGCGGCGGGCGTGCAGAAGGGCGCATACGTGCTGGCCGACCCGAAGGACGGTGCAGCCCCTGAGGTGATCCTCATGGGATCGGGCTCGGAGCTCAATCTCTGCGTGCAGGCCTACGAGGCTCTGGCGGCCGAGGGCATCCCGGCCCGCGTGGTTTCGATGCCCTGCTGGGAGCAGTTCGAGCTGCAGGACCAAGCCTACCAAGACGAGGTGATGCCGCCCTCGATCGCGGCGCGCGTCGCCGTCGAGCAGGCCGCCACGATGGGCTGGGAGAAGTACACGGGCCGGCTCGGCGCCGTGGTGGGCATGCACACCTTCGGGGCTTCGGCGCCGCTGAAGTCCCTGCTGTCCAAGTTCGGCTTCACGCCGGAGAAGATCGTCGAACACGCCAAGCAGCAGATCGAGAAGCAGCGCTCGGCCGGCCTGAAGCACGCCGCCGAGTGACGGCGGCGGCTGCGCGGTCGCCTTCCTCGTCCAGCCCAGGAGATGAATCGATGAACCCGATGAAACAGCTCGAATCCTGCGGCCAGTCGCCCTGGCTGGACGACCTGCACCGGACGCTGATGTCGTCCGGCGAGCTGGCCGGGCTGATCGAGAAGGACGGGCTGAAGGGCCTGACCTCGAATCCGTCGATCTTCGAGAAGGCGATCGGCTCGACCAACGACTACGACGATGTGCTGAAGGAGATGCTCGGCCAAGGCTCGGCCGACGACATGACGGTCTACGAGACCATCGCCATCGCGGACATCCAGGCGGCCGCCGACGCCTTCCGCCCCGTCTACGACGCGGCCGGCGGCCACGACGGCCACGTCAGCCTGGAGGTGGCGCCCAACATCGCCGACGACACGGACGCCACCAAGGCGGACGCGAAGCGCCTGTGGAGCGCCGTCGACAGGCCCAACCTGATGATCAAGATCCCCGGCACCGACGCCGGCACGCCCGCCATCCAGGCCACGATCGCGGAAGGCATCAACGTCAACGTGACGCTGCTCTTCGCGGTCAAGGCCTACGAGGACGTGGCCCAGGCCTATATCGCGGGCCTGAAGGAGCTCGACGCCAAGGGCGGGGACGTGTCGCGCGTGGCCTCCGTGGCGAGCTTCTTCCTGAGCCGCATTGATTCGGCGGCCGACGCCAAGATCGACGCGCTGCACGGGGCCGATCCGGCCCTGGTCGAGAAGGCCAAGCACAGAATCGCCATCGCCAACGCCAAGCGGGCCTACCAGCGCTCGAAGCTGATCTTCTCCGGTCCGGAGTGGGAAGCTCTGGCCGCCAAGGGCGCGAAGCCGCAGCGCCTGCTGTGGGCCTCGACCGGCACCAAGGACAAATCGCTGCCCGACACCTATTACGTCGACAACATCATCGGCCGCGACACGGTCAACACGATGCCGCCCGCCACGATGAAGGCCTTCCGCGACCATGGCCACGCCATCGAGAACTCGATCGAGACCGATCTTGAGGGCGCCGAGGCGTCGCTGGCCGCACTGGAGAAGCTCGGCATCTCGCTCGACGAGATCACGCACGAGCTCGTCCTCGACGGCATCAAGAAGTTCGAGGAAGCCTTCGACAACCTCATCGGCGGCGTGAAGAAGCGCCGGGGCGAGTTCAGCAAGGCGGCCTGAGGCTTCACACGGGCGTCATGGCGTCCGGCCACGCTCCCGTCCGGGACGCGGGGCCGGACGCTCGCGGATGCCGCCCTGCCGGCGGGCGCCGGCCGAGAGCGCTCAAGAGTCGGAACTCCCTCGAAAGGTTTCAGCGATGCAGATCGGCGTGATTGGCCTCGGCCGCATGGGCGGCAACATCGTCCGCCGGCTCCAGCAGCACGGGCATCACTGCATCGCCTACGACCGCAACGAGCGGGCCGTCGGCGACCTCGTGGAGGAGGGCGCCGCCGGCGCCTCCGGCCTCGCGGACCTCGTGAGCAAGTTCACGGAAAGCCCGCGCGTCGTGTGGGTCATGCTGCCGGCTGGCAAGATCACCGGCGACACCGTCGAGGAGCTGGGCACCCTGCTCGGCTCGGGCGACATCCTGATCGACGGCGGCAACAGCTTCTACAAGGACGACATCCACCGCGGCCAAGCGCTCAAGGCCAAGGGGATCCACTACGTGGACATCGGCACGTCGGGCGGCGTCTGGGGGTTGCAGCGCGGCTATTGCATGATGGTGGGCGGCGACAAGGAGGCGGTCGACGCGATCGACCCCATCCTGGACGCGCTGGCGCCCGGCATCGGCGACATCCCCCGCACGCCGGGACGCGAGAAGATCGAGGACACCCGCGCCGAGCGCGGCTACATCCACGCCGGGCCGACGGGCGCGGGCCACTTCGTCAAGATGGTCCACAACGGCATCGAATACGGGCTGATGCAGGCCTATGCCGAGGGGTTCGACGTGTTGAAGGGCAAGAAGTCGGACAAGCTGCCCGAGGACGAGCGGTTCGACCT
>CAXTFP010000436.1:0-3472 GCA_964243135.1 uncultured Lichenihabitans sp. | reverse complement strand
TACTCGCTCTACCTGAGCCTGCATCAGGTGAAGCTGACGACGCTGAACCGGGCCCTCTTCGTCGGGCTGCGCAACTACGCGAACCTGCTCACGGACGGCCTGTTCCTCCACGCGCTGCGCAACACGGCGGTCCTGGGCGTCTGCTCGATCTCGCTCGAGGTCCTCATCGGTTTCGCGGCCGCCAAGGTGTTCTTCGAGCTGTCGCACTGGCGCTTCGTCGCCGTGCTGCGCTCGCTCTACCTGCTGCCCATGATGGCGACGCCGCTCATCGTCGGCATGATCGCGGCCTATATCTTCAATCCCACTATCGGGATCGTGAACTACCTCATCACGATGCTGGGCGGCACGCCCGTGTCCTGGTTCGGCGAGCCGGTCACGGCCATGACCGCGATGGTGCTGATCAACGTGTGGCAGTGGTCGCCGTTCATGATGCTGCTCGTCCTCGCTGCGCTGACCTCCATCCGCCCGGACCTTTACGAGGCCGCGCGGGTCGATGGCGCCAAGTGGCACCACCTGATCCGGCACATCGAGATCCCGTCGGTGCTGAACGTGGTGCTGCTCGGCACGATCCTGCGCATGATCGACGTGCTGCGCTTCTTCGACGTCGTCTACGTCACGACGCGCGGCGGCCCGGGCGACTCGACCATGGTGGTGACGCTCTACGCCTACCTGCAGGACTTCCAGTTCTTCCAGGTCGGCGTGGGGTCCGCGGCGGCCGTGCTCATCCTCATGGTCAGCATCGCGGTGACGACCGTCGCGGTGCGGCTGCTCCGGGCGGTGGACCATGGCTGAGTCCCGGCTGAAGGACGCGGCCCTCCTGGCCGCGGCGCTCGGCTTCGTGGCCTTCTCCACGGCGCCCATCGCCTGGATGGCGATCGGGGCCTTCAAGACGACGGCCGGCCTCATCGCCATCCCGCCGGTGTGGCCGGACTTCACCTACATCGACAACTTCGCGGCCCTGCTGCGGGACGACCTGCCCTTCCTGCTGAACTCCCTCGTGGTCACGCTCGGGGCGACGGCCCTCGCCATGGTCCTGTCGGTGCCGACCGCCTTCGGGCTCGTCAACTTCAAGATGCGGGGCAGCAACGCGCTCGCCGACTGGATCCTGAGCACGCGCATGATGCCGCCCATCGCGGCCGCGGTGCCGCTGTTCGTGATCTTCCGGACGCTCGGGCTGCTCGACAACGTGCTGGCCCTGATCATCGCCTATGCGGGCTTCAACATTCCCTTCGCGGTCTGGGTGTCGATGTCCTTCCTGCGCCGGGTGCCGAGGGAAGTGCTCGAAGCCGCCCGCATCGACGGCTGCTCGTGGTTCGACCTCCTCGTCCGCATCGCCCTGCCGCTCAGTATCAGCGGCATCGTGACGGTGGCGACCTTCGTGTTCATCTTCAGCTGGAACGAGTTCCTGCTGGCCCTCTTCCTCACCACGCGCGAGGCCAGGACCTTCCCGATCGTGGTGTCGTCATTCATCAGCACCGGCAAGGTGTATTGGGACCTGATTGCGGCCGCCTCCGTGATCCAGATCCTCCCGCCCGTCGTGTTCACGCTCTTCATGCAGCGGCACATCGTGTCCGGCCTCACCATGGGGGCCGTGAAGGACTGATCCGCGCGTCCATGGGGCCCGCGAGGGCGCTCGGACCTCCGGCCCGATTGGACGCGTCGGCCGTTTCGTGCAGCATATCGGCCTTCATGGCGATCGGTGCAGGATTGATGACGGGACAGCACGGCGGCCGGCGCATCCGGCTCGGCATGGTGGGCGGGGGCGAGGGGGCCTTCATCGGGGCGGTGCACCGCATCGCGGCCCGGCTCGACGACCGCTACGAGCTGGTCGCGGGCGCGCTGTCGTCGGAGCCGGAGCGCGCGGCCCGCTCGGCTGCGGCGCTGGGCCTCGATCCCGCCCGCTCCTACGCGAATTACGCCACCATGGCGAGGACGGAAGCCGCCCGGCCGGACGGCATCGAGGCCGTCAGCATCGTCACGCCGAACCACCTGCACGCGCCCGTCGCCCACGCCTTCCTGGACAGCGGCATCCACGTCGTCTGCGACAAGCCGCTGACCACGACGCTGGAGGAGGCCCGGGCGCTGGCCGCCCACGCCCGGCGCTCCGGCCTCGTCTTCGCCCTCACCCACACCTACACGGGCTACCCGATGCTGCGGCAGGCTCGCGCCATGGTGCGGGCCGGCGCGCTCGGCGAGATCCGGGTCGTGCAGGTCGAATATGCCCAGGATTGGCTGGCCGAGAGCACGGAGGGCAGCGGCAACCGGCAGGCCGAGTGGCGCACCGACCCGGCCCGCGCGGGGGACGGCGGCTGCATCGGCGACATCGGCACCCACGCCTTCAACCTCGCGGGCTTCGTCACCGGCCTCGCGGCGACGGAGCTCTGCGCCGAACTCACCACCTTCGTGCCGGGGCGCCGGCTCGACGACGACGTCCGCATCCTTCTGCGCTACGCCGGCGGGGCGCGCGGCATGCTCTGGGCCAGCCAGGTCGCGGCCGGCGAGGAGAACGAGGTGCGGCTGCGGGTCTACGGCACAGCGGGCGGCCTCGACTGGTGCCAGCGCGACGCGAACCGGCTCGCCTTCACCCCGCTCGGCGGCGTCCGGCAGATCCTCACCCGCAACGGGGCCGGCGCCGACGCCGCCAACCGGCGCGCTTCCCGCGTGCCCGCCGGCCACCCCGAGGGCTACCTCGAAGCCTTCGCCACCCTCTACGCCGAGGCGGCCGAGGCGATCGTGGCGGCCCGCGACGGCCGGGCGGCGCCGGACGGCCTCCTGTTCACCACCATCGAGGACGGCGGCGCGGGCCTCGCCTTCATCGACGCGGCCGTGCGCTCGTCGCGGGCCGGCGCCGCGTGGACGCGCCTCTCCGATCTCGCGTCCGGTCCGCCCGAAGCTCCGGCGCCGTCGTGAGCCCCGGGGAGTTCAGGCCTTCGGCGTCCTGAGATAGGCCCAGAGCGCCCCGGCCAGCAGCGCCACCACCACGCCCGCGACGAACTGCGTGTTGCTCAAGGCCCCTCTCCCCCACCGTCTGATCCCGCCGCGATCCCCGCGGTGCCGAACAGGTCGGCGCGGTGCGGGTTGAGGCGGCGGAGGTCGCCGCGCCGGATCGTCAGCCCGTGCCGGTCGAAGAACTCCAGGATCTGGATGGCCACCTTGCGGCCGTTCTCGATCCGGTCGCGGAACTGCGCGGCCGTGAACTCGCCGCCGGGCGCGGCCCCCGACAGCTCGCCCACGATGCCGGCCATCTCGGCCACGGCGCCGCGCGCGAAGAAGTGGTCCTGCGCCACTTGGTCGACCCGCCCGGAGCGCCCGACGAGCTTGAGCACGCGCCGCACCTCCGCCTCGGGCGCATCGAGCGCCCCGGCGACGTCGCGCACGCGCGGCGGCCGGAAGCGCTCCTCGCCCCGCGACAGCAGCGGCGCGGCGCGGGTCCACAGGGCCTCGTCGCCGGCGCTGAGCCGCGCCACGTGGC
>CAXTFP010000435.1:0-3490 GCA_964243135.1 uncultured Lichenihabitans sp. | reverse complement strand
GGGCGGGGCGGCGTGGCGCGACGCCATCGCGCGGCCGCAGGCCTCGGGCGGGAGATGGAGGAGCTCGACGCGAAGCTGTCGCAGAGCCGGCAGGGGGGTGGCAGCGCTCACCTCGACGACGGGACGAAGCTGCTGCTCCGCAGGCTCGAAAGCGCCGGCCTGTCGGCCCAGCCCCTCTGCGACCTCGTCGAGATCTCCATCCTGGACTGGGTGCCGGCCGCGGAAGCGCTGCTCGGCCGCGACCGCGAAGCGATCTTTGTGGAGCGCCACCGTATCCACGACGCGACCCGCATCCTCAAGGACGGACGGCGGGACTTCCCCAGTGCGGCGCTGGTCAGCCTGAACAAGCTGGACCCCTACCGAGAGCCGCCCCGGCCCGAGACTTTTCCGTCCCTGTTCCGGACCGCGCATCCCGACGCCATGGCGCTCCTCCAGCGCCGCCATGGCGGGGTCAGGCTGGCCGACACGCTGGAGTCCTTCAACGCGCCCGGCCGGGCGCTGATGCGGGACGGGCTCTACGACGACGGCCTTGTCCGCGGCCACCGCAGCGTCCCGCCCCACGACCTCAAGATCGGCAAGGCGGCCCAGGCCGTCATGGCGGCGGCGATGCGGGAACGGCTCGGCCGGCTGGCGGACGAGCACGCCGCGGCGGACGCGGCCGAGATGCGCCTCGGCCGCGCGTCCCGCGCGCTGGAGGCCCTGATGTCGGACGAGGTGCTCCTGGCCGACCTCGCCGACGAGGTCGAGGCGGCGTCGCGGCGCCACGGCGAGATCCAGGCCGCCCTGGCGGCGCTCGACGCCCAGGGCGACGGCGGCCTGCGGGAGCGGCTGGCGGCGCAGCGAAACCTCCTCCGCGGGGCTGAGGCCGACCTCAAGGCGATCGAGGCGCGGACCGGCGCGCACGCGACGGAAATCGCCAAGGGCGAGTACCACCTCGGCGCGGGCGACTCCGCCGAGGGGTCCGACATGAATCTCAGGGTCACGCGGGGCTTCTACGCCCACGAGCGCACCCGTTTCCGCTACGCCGCGGGGCGCGCCGCCTATCGGGATCGGGTGGCGCCCCGGCCCGCGGCGGGCGGCGCCGCGCGCCGGGACGCGGAAGCGCTCGACCGCGCCGCGAAGGCCCATGGCGCCGTCGACAGGCTCGCGCGGGAGCGGGCCGAGCGGGCGGTGCGTGCCATCCAGGACGGGGAGGTGCGAGCGCGGGGCGCCCTGAAGGACTATTTCCACCGCTTCTCGACGAGCGCGCAGATCAGCCCGGACAGCGACCTCCTGGCGGAGGTCAAACCCTGGGCCGAGGCGCTGATCGCGGATCTCGAGGCCAACGAGATCCGCCGGTTCGAGCTCAAGGCGAGGGAAGCCTCCGAGCGCGCCTCGACCCTGTTCCGGGGCGAATTCGTGAACAACCTAATCCAGCGCGTCGCCAAGATGGAGCGGGACATCCGGCAGCTCAATCAGAGCCTGCGCGACCATCCCTTCCACAACGAGCGCTACTCGTTCCACGCCACCAAGGAGGCGGCATTCGAGCCGATCCTGAGGATCGTCGAGATCAGCCAGATCAACGACGACGCGCTCGCCATGCTGTTCCGCCCCGACGTGCCGGCTGACTTCCCCCACGGCGACACGATCAGGGCCGTCGGTCAACTGCTCGAAGACCCCGACAAGGACTTCTCGGCCTTCGAGGACTACCGCAACTTCCACGCCTTCGAGATCCACATGCAGGACGTCGAGACCGGCAAGCGGACCCGTTGGGAGACGCGCCGCGGCACGGGCTCAGGCGCCGAGCAGCAGGTGCCGCTCTACGTCGCCATCGGGGCTTCTCTCGCCGCGGTCTACGGCAGCGCCGGCCATCCCGGACGGCCGAAGGGCATGGCGCCGGCGCTGTTCGACGAGGCCTTCTCCAAGATGGACGGCCGGAACCAGCGCCAGATGCTGGCCTTCTATCGCACCCTCGGGCTGCAGGTGATCGTCGCGGCCCCGATGGAGAAGAAGGCCGCCATCGTGGAGTTCATGGACACGATCGTCGAGGTCGACCGGATCGGCGAGCAGTCGGTCACGCATGCGGTGGACTACAAGGCGAAGGCCCGCGAGGCGCTCCGCGCCATCAACCCCGAGCACATGGACGACGCCGACATCCGCGCCCGCATGGCGGCCGAGTGAAGCGGTGGCCCGCAGGTTCACCACGGCCCGCGCGCTGCTCGACGATCTGCTCGACCGCGCCGAGGCGGGCATCGCCGGGCCCATGGCATATCCGGACCACGCGGGCTTCCCGAGCGTCACGGCGGCCGACAGCTTCCTGTGCGACATCGCGGCCGCGGCGCGGGACGGCGCCGTGACTCTCGCCCACGGGACCGGGCCGCGGCGCGACGAGGTCAAGGCCGTCCGGCTCGCCGACGCCGCGGCGCTCTACCGTCACCTCGGGCGGGCGCCCGCCCGCGACATCGCGGCCACCGCCCTCGCCGAGGCCGCGGGCGGCCTCGACCTCGCGCCCGAACTCGCGGCCGCGGCGCGGGGCGCCGCCGAAGCCTGGGCGCGCGGGAAGGCGTGGTGCGGCCTCGGTCCGGAACAGGCGGAGGCTCTGCGCACCGCGCTGACCCTGGCCCAGGCCATCGTCGAGGGCCGGCACGTCGGGCTCGACTATCGGACCTTCTCGCGCCGCGTGGCGCGCGACAGCAAGGCCCTGGAACGTCACGAGGCGGCGGTGCTGCGTCTCGTCGGCACCCTGCGCGACGTGCCGGCGGGGGCCTCGCCGCGCGCGGCGCTGTCCATCCTCGGCCTCGACCGTTTCGCGCCGCCGCTGCTGCTCTGCGGCGACGTCATGGTCGAGGGCGTCGGACCGGCCGCGAGCCTGCCCTACCTCGGCCTGCCCCCGGGCGAGGTCGCGCGCCTCGGCTTTCCTTCGCCGCCCCGGCACGTTCTGACGGTCGAGAACTATGCCAGCTTCAATCGACACGCCATGGAGGCCGACCCCGAACGCCTCGGGCTCACCGTCTACGTCGGCGGCTATCCCGCGCTCGCGACGCAGCGGGCCCTGCGGCACCTGTCGGAGGCGCTGCCGCCGGGCGTACCGTTCTTTCACTGGTCCGACATCGACCCCGACGGCACCTGGATCTTCCGCACCGTCGAGACCGCGGTGGCGCGCCGGCTCGTCCCCCACCTCATGTCGGCCGGTCTGGCCGAGATGCACGGCGAGCCGCGCCGGGGATCCGCGGCACTGCGGGTCGGCGAGGCGCGGACCTCGCTCATCGGTCCGCTCGTCGACTATCTCGCGGGCCCGGACGCCCGGCACATGGAGCAGGAGGAACTCGATCCCGCCATGCCCGACCTGGGCGCCGTGCCCTGCCCGTCGTGACGGCCCCGCGCGACGCTGCCAATCTCCTGTCCACGCCGCCGCCCGAGGTGGACGGGGCCGCGTTGCGCGACGCCCTGCGCCGCCACTACGGCGTCACCGCCCGGCTCGGCCCCCTGCCGGGCGAGCGCGACCGCAACC
>CAXTFP010000434.1:0-3504 GCA_964243135.1 uncultured Lichenihabitans sp. | reverse complement strand
CCCGGCCCGGCCCCCGCGGCCACGGCCCAGGACGAGCGCCGCGCCGCGCCCGACGGCGACGGCACGCGGGAGCGGCTGAGCTTTCACGGCCCGCATCAGGCCGGCATCGCCACGCCCCAGCCGGCCGCGGCCCTCGTCGCGTCCTTCGACGTGCTGGCGGACACGCGCGAAGAGCTGACCGACCTGATGAAGCGCCTGACGGTCCGCGTCTCCGCCCTGATGGCGGGCGAGATGCCGGCGCCGGCCGACGCCAGGATGCCTCCGCCCGACAGCGGGCTGCTCGGCCCCCAGGGCATGACGGACCGTCTGTCGATGACGCTGGCGTTCGGCGCCTCGCTGTTCGACGCGCGTTTCGGCCTCGCCGAGCGGCGCCCGAAGCGCCTCGTCGCCATGGCGCCCTTCCCCAACGACGCGCTCGACGCGGACTGCTGCCACGGCGACCTGCTGGTGCAGTTCAACGCCAACACGGCCGAAACCAACATCCACGCCCTGCGGGCCCTGCTGAAGGAGTTCCCCGATCTCCTGGCGCTGCGCTGGAAGCAGGACGGGTTCCTGCCGCCCCACACCATCAAGACCCAGGGGCGCGACACGGCCCGCAACCTGCTCGGCTTCAAGGACGGCACCGCCAACCTCGATGCGCAGGACGAGGCGCTGATGGACCGCGTCGTATGGGTCGGCGACGGCGCGGCCGAGCCCACCTGGACGCGCGGCGGCACCTATCAGGTGGTGCGCGTCATCCGCACGCTGGTCGAGCGCTGGGACCGCACGCCGCTCGGCGAGCAGGAGGCCATCATCGGCCGCGACAAGGCGGAGGGCGCGCCGCTGGGCCTCGCGCGGGAGCACGACACGCCCGACTACGCGGCCGACCCGCAGGGCCGCGGCGTGCCGCTCGACGCCCACATCCGCCGCGCCAACCCGCGCACCGCCGAGACGGCCGACAGCGTGATCCTGCGCCGCGCCTACAACTATTCCAACGGGCTCACCAAGGCCGGGCAGCTCGACATGGGCCTGCTCTTCTCGAGCTTCCAGTCGGACCTCGACCGCGGCTTCATCGCCGTGCAGACCCGGCTCAACGGCGAGCCGCTGGAGGAATACATCAAGCCGGTCGGCGGCGGCTACTTCTTCGCGCTGCCGGGGGTCGAGGGCCCGCGGGACTATTTCGCCAGGGCCCTGCTCGAAACCAACGCGTGACCGGCCCTCCCCCCGACCCGCTGCCCGGGCGAGCGTGAAGCCCGTCCGGGCCCTCACCCCCGCCCGGCGCCCTCGACCATGGCGGCCATCCCCCCCTGGCCCGCGGCGCGATAGCCCTCCACGACCCCGCGGCGGTCGGCCTCCGAGCGGTTCTGGCTCATCTTCCACTTGCCCTCGCTCCGCGCGATCGGGATCTCGATCCCGACGATGCCGCGGATCTGCGCCGCCACGAAGGGCGCGGGCGCGTCCTCGACGGTCCAGGGCGCGGGGCGCGGCCCCTCGCCCAGGCGGGTCAGGTCGTCGAGCTGGCGGCGGAGCCAGCCGGCCTCCTCGATCACCCGCGGCCGGCCCCAGGCCTGGACGACGGCGTAGTTCCAGGTCGGCACGACCCGGCCGGTCTCGCGCTTGGTGGCGTACCAGGATGGCGTCACGTAGTCCTGCGGGCCCTGGAACACCACGAGGCATTCGTCGACCGCCGCGAGCTCCTCCCACTGCCGGTTGGGACGGGCGAGGTGGCAGCGCAGCGTGCCGCGGGCGGACGCCTCGGGATCGATCAGGAACGGCACCGGACTGGCCATGAGCCCGCCCGGGCCGGCCGAGACCAGCAGGCCCAGCGGGTGGCGGCGGATCAGCGCGTGCTGGACCGCGAGGCGGTCCTCGCGGAAATGCGGGGGCTGGTACAAGGGCGGGCGGCTCCGGGACGGGACCGCAGGGTCGGACGGGGCGGCACCGAGATCAAGCGAAGTTCGCTGATGAGTCCCATCGCGGATCGCGATGGCGCAGCCGGAGTGCGGCGTTCTCCCCCTCACGCCGCCTGGGCGACGGCCTCGTCCAGCCCGCGCAGCACGGCGGGGCGGCCGGAGCGGGCGACGAGGACGCAGCCCTGCGGCACCTCGGTCCACAGCGTGCGGTCGCCGTCGAGCGGCTCCGACACGACGACGAGATTGCCGTGAGTCTGGCGGAAGTAGAGCGTCGGGGCGCGGCCGTCCGAGGCCCAGCGGAAGGCGTAGAGATCGCGCCCGTCCGTCAGGCAGGCCGTGAAGCGCAGGGCTTCGCGCAGGCCCGCCTTCAGCATCAGCCCGTGGACGGCGTGCAGCGTCGCGGCCATGCCGCCGATCGGGTCCGAGGCGAGGCCGTGCGCGAAAGCCGCGAGGAACAGGGCCTCTGAGTCCGTCGTTCCCGAGCGGTGGTGGTACAGCTCGTCCGGGATCATGGCCTCGACCCGGCGCTTGATGGCGCAGAACTGGCCGATCTGGCCGTTGTGCATGAACATCAGCCGCCCGACCGTAAAGGGATGGCAGTTGGCCCGCGCGATGGCCGGCCCAGTCGAGGCCCGCACGTGGGCGAAGAACAGCGAGGAGCGCACCTGATGGCACAGGTTGCGCAGGTTCTCGTCCGACCAGGCGGGCCGCACCTCGCGATAGACGCCCGGACGGTCGCGCTCCCCGTACCAGCCGATGCCGAACCCGTCGCCGTTGGTGACGACCTTGGCCTCGGAGGCGCAGAGCGACTGGGCGATCAGCGAATGGGCGGGCTCGGCCACGAGGGCGTCGAGGAAGGTGGGTTCACCCTGGTAGGCGATCCAACGGCACATGTGGGGCACCTCGTCGCGCGCTCGGGGCTGATCGCGTGGACTTCAGAATCGCGCCCTGAAAATTAACAGGAGCTTAAACATGACGGAAGTTTTAACGCCGGTGTGGCTTCGGACAGGGCGTGAAAGAAACTCCCCGTGACGTGTCCGCGACGGCTCCCCGCGGGTGCCGGGGCCGAGCCGTAGGCGTCCCCGGCCTCGGCGAAGGCCGCGTCTCCGCCGAGGCCCAGCACGGTCGTGTAGTGGAACTCGTGGCCGCGCAGGCGCGTGCCGGCGGGGCCGAAGACCGAGGGCGCCAGCGTCTCCGCGTCGCGGTAGCCGAGGTTGAGCCGGCGCCGCGCGAAGCTCGCCTCGAGGCCGAGCAGCCCGGCCATGGCGTGGCGAGTGCCCGCGGCGTCGATGAGCCCCTGCCCCAGCACCATATAGCCGCCGCACTCCCCGTGCACCGGCCGACCCTCGGCAAAGCGCCGCAGCCCGGCGAGGAAGGTCGAGGCCGCGGCGAGCGCGCCGGCGTGGAGCTCCGGGTAGCCGCCCGGCAGCCAGCAGGCGTCGCAGCCCTCCGGCGGCACCTGGTCCGCCAAGGGCGAGAACGGCACCACCTCTGCCCCTGCCGCCCGCCAGCCTTGCAGCAGGTGGGCATACGCGAAGCTGAACGCGGCGTCGGACGCCAGCGCGATCCGTCCGCCCGGCGGCGGCAGCGCGCCCGCGGCGCGGCCTATGCC
>CAXTFP010000433.1:0-3507 GCA_964243135.1 uncultured Lichenihabitans sp. | reverse complement strand
GGTGGGAGCAGTGGCCCAAGGCCACGAGATAGGTGACGATCAGGATCATCAGCAGCCGCGACTGGCCGGAACTCGGCAACAGCCACACCATGAGGGCGATGAGCCAGCCGGCCAGCATGGCCTTGATGGTCATGGGCCAGAACGCGACGTCGAGGCTTTCCCGGCCCACCTCCGTCAGCGTCCGCGTCATCTCCTCCGTGAACAGGTCGGGGACGGACAAGAGCCAGGCGAAGACGAAGGTGCCGACGATGTTGGAGGCGAGCACCACCGCCCACAGCCGCAGCATCTTCAGCACGGCGTCCAGCGTGCGCTCCGTCAGCACGGGCAGCACGGCCGTGATGGTGCTCTCGGTGAAGAGCTGCTGGCGGCCCAGCACCACGATGAGGAAGCCGGTCGTGTAGCCGAAGCTCGCCACCAGGATGCGCCAGGGCGCGTCCGGCAGGTGCGAGCGGATGGTGGCCAGCATCAGGAACGAGAAGCCCATCGACAGGCCGGCCGCCAGCCCCGACCAGGACAGCGCCGAGATGGAGCGCTTGAGCTCACGTTCGCCGTCCTGCCGGATGATGTCGTGGATCATCACGGGCTCGGGCGGCGCCGAGATGGCGGTCTGGAAGGTGTCCTGAAGCTGCTCGGCCTGCTCCTGCGCCGTCGTGTCCTGCTGGTCCATCATGCCTGAGAGCCTGTTTGAGTGCTGAGATGGAGGCTGCGTTGAGTGGCAAAGTGCCGAATGACAGGAGGGGAGCGATGCCGATAGCTGTCGCTATCGGCGAGACCTCCGACGCATCAGACGGCCTTTGCCGCTCAACCCGAAGGGCTGCGCCGCTTTTCGGCGCCCGGTTCGTCGCCGCGCTCGACCGTAGCCTCCGCTACGCTCGTCGCACGGCTCCTGCCAGTCATCCGAAAATCGGCTGCAGCGCAGCCCCATCGCAGCACTCAAACAGGCTCTGAGGCTCGGGGAGTTCGGGGACGGAGCCCGGAACGCGAGAAGGCCCGCCTCGCGGCGGGCCTTCCATCACATTTGTCAGAAGCGACGCGATCAATCGTTCTGGATGTAGGTGATCTTGCCGTCGGGCTGCTTCTTCCAGGTGTATATGACGTAGCCGGCCTGCTTCAGATCGCCCTTCTTGTCATAGCTGAGGTCGCCGATGACGGTGTGGAACGTCATGCCGTCGTGCATCTTGTCGGCGATCTTGTGCGGGTCGATCGACTTGGCGGCCTCGGCGGCCTGGGCCATCACCTGCACGGCGGCGTAGCTGTAGAGCGTGTAGGCCTGCGGGTCGAAGTTCTTCGCGGCGAACTCTTTCACCACCTCGGCGGCGGCCGGGTTCTTGCGCGGGTCCGGCCCGAAGGTCATGAGCGTGCCCTCGGCGCCGGGGCCCGCGATGGAGGCGAACTCGTTGTCGGTGATGCCGTCGCCCGACATCATCGGCGCCTTGATGCCCTGGTCGGTCATCTGGCGGCGGATCAGCCCGCCCTCGGGGTGCAGGCCGCCCCAATAGACCACGTCGGCGCCGGCCGCCTTGATCTTGGACACGACGGCCGAATAGTCCTTCTCGCCCGCATTCACGCCTTCGTGCAGCGCCGGCTTCACGCCGGCCTTGGCCAGGTTGGCCAGCGTGGCGTCCGCCAAGCCCTTGCCGTAGGTGGTCTTGTCGTCGAGGACGGCGATCTTTTTGCCCTTGAAGTGCTCCTCGATGTACTTGGCCGCCACGGCGCCCTGCTGGTCGTCGCGGCCGCAGGTGCGGAACACGTCCCACTTGCCCTTCTCGGTCAGAGTCGGGTTGGTCGCGGCCGGCGTGATCACCAGCATGCTGTTCTCGAGATAGACGTCCGAGGCCGGGATCGTCACGCCCGAGTTGAAGTGGCCGACCACGAATTTGACGCCGTCGCCCACGAACTTGTTGGCGACCGACACGCCCTGCTTGGGGTCGGACACGTCGTCGCCCGTTTCCAAGGTGATCTTGTTGCCGAGGATGCCGCCCTTGGCATTGAGGTCGTCCACGGCCTGCTGCGTGCCCATCTGAAGCTGGGCGCCGAAGGCCGCGTTGGGGCCGGTCAAAGGTCCTGCCACGCCCAGTTTGAAATCGTCCGCCCGGGCCGCGCCGGAGAAGGCGAGGCCTGCCGCCAGAACCACACCCGTCAATCCAATGGTTTTCACGTTTCTGTTCTCCCTGGCCCGAGATCCCGGCTGTCCTGTCCGTTCGGCCCGCGGCGGATTTGATGCGAATGTATCGGCCGAGTCCAGCCGATATCCACGCCCCGTCCAGACCACGTCGATCCGAAGCGCGGCCCGCATCGAGCAAGTTCCGTGCCGATACCCATCATCACCCGATCTTCGATCGTCCGTCCATCCTGTCCGCTCGACGTACCGTCGCGGTCCGCTCATCCGGCGACGACCTCGGCCGGCGCTCCCCGGCCGTTAACCCTAAGCGGGGCTTAAGATCGCGACTCGGATGATCGCTGTTAAAACTTCTCGGGGACGGTGGTGGCCGGCGCGCGCGAGCGCGGCCGGGCAAACGCGAACGGCGCCGCCCTCCCCGCGGCGACGCGGTGGCAATCGGTTCGAGGACTGGGCATGGCAAGCGTTCACAGCGGCATCGGCGGCGCCAACACCGTCAGCTTCGCGCATCGGCTCGCCGGCTCGCCCCGCTTCAAGGCGCTGTTCCGCGACGGCATGGACCTCGTGGAGCAGGTCGCGGCCTACCTCGACGGCCCCGGTCGCGACGAGGCCAAGGACCTCCCCCGCGCCGTGGCCATCGCGTACGCGGCCGAAAGCATGCGGCTCACCACGCGGCTGATGCAGGTCGCCTCCTGGCTGCTGGTCCAGCGCGCCGTGAACGAGGGCGACATGAGCCCGGATCAGGCCGAGGCCGAGAAGCACAAGGTGCGGCTCTGCGCCCAGGAGGTCGCCTCGGGTCCGAGCCTCTTCGCCCAGCTTCCGGCACCCCTCCAGGACCTCACGGCCCGTTCGCTGCGGCTCCAGAACCGCATCATCTACCTCGACCGTTCGATCCGCCTCCCCGAGGACGAGCCGCCGATCCCCGCGGTGGGCCTCGCCAGCGAGTTCGACCTCCAGCGCGAGCGCATCCGGCAGGCCTTCGCCACCCGCTGAGAGAGCTCTCCGCGTCGGCCGCTCCGGTCCCCCGCGCGGCGGGATAGGGGCGGCCGCGGGCGTCGGTTCCGGCCGACCGTATCGCTTTCAGCCCGAGGTCGACCCCATCGACGACCAGCGGATCGGCGGGTTCTTGTCGAGGTCGTTTAGGGTTTGGCGCAGGTGCCAGCCGAGGCTCGCCGTCAGCGTGAGCCTCACGAAGTCACGCGGGCGGTGGGGCCACGCCCCCGCGGCGTGGAACAGGTGGATGCCGTCCGCCATCATCTCAGCCATGTTCGGGGTGTTGCTGCTTGCTAAGGGCGGGGTTAGATACGTTCAACATGAGCTGTGTCCCGCCCAGTGCGGCCTCTTCGCCGCGGGGCTCGAAAGGCTCGCCCCCCTCGGCGCGGTCCTCC
>CAXTFP010000432.1:0-3519 GCA_964243135.1 uncultured Lichenihabitans sp. | reverse complement strand
ACCCTGCGGGGGTCGAGAGCCCTCCGGCCCCCGTGGTGCTGACGCTGGCGGCGCCGGGCGGCGCGGTCGAGGTTCCGGCGCAACTCGACGCCGGGGCGGCGAAGCCCTAAAGCTCGCCCGTCCCGCTCATCCCCATCCCGCCCCGGAGAGTCCCGCATGGCGATCCAGCCCGGCGACCGCCTGCCCGCCGCCACCTTCTTCGTCGTCACGCCCGAGGGCCTCGACGCCCGCTCGACCGACGACGTCTTCGCCGGGCGCCGGGTCGTGCTGGTCGGCATGCCCGGCGCCTTCACGCCGACCTGCGACGGCAGCCACCTGCCGGGCTTCGTGGCCCGGGCTCCGGCGATCTTCGACAGGGGCGTCGACGCCATCGCGATCACGGCCGTCAACGACGCCTTCGTGCTCAAGGCCTGGGCGGCTTCGGCCGATCCCGACGGGCGCCTCACCTTTCTGGCCGACGGCAACGCCGACTTCGCCCGCGCGGCCGGCCTCGACACCGACGGCTCGGCCCGCGGCTTCGGCACCCGCTCGCGGCGCTACGCCATGATCGTCGAGGACGGGGTCGTGGCGGCGCTGTCGCTTGAAGAGATGGGGCGCAGCGTCGATGTATCGGGGGCCGAGGCCGTGCTGGCGCAGCTCGACGCGCTCGCCTGAATCCTCTCCCCCCGGCTCGCCCACCCGAGCCCGATCCCACCCGAGAGTTCCCGCCCGTGGACGTCCTGACCGCTCCCTCCCGCGTCGCCCCCCGCGCCGTCCCGACGACCGCCGTCGCCCCGTCCGCCGCGAAGCCCTCGCTCGCCGGCATGACGCGGGCGGAGCTCGCCGCGGCGCTGGCGGCCATCGGCGTGCCGGAGCGCGAAGCGCGGATGCGCGTCGCGCAGCTCTGGCACTGGATCTACTTCCAGGGCGCCACGCGCTTCGACGCCATGCTCAACGTCGGCAAGGCCCTGCGCGCCAGGCTCGCCGACCATTACACGCTCGACCGCCCGGAGGTCGTGGCCGAGCAGGTGTCGGTCGACGGCACGCGCAAGTGGCTCATCCGCATGGCGCCGACCGGCCCGCACGACCGCGGCGCCGAGATCGAATGCGTCTACATCCCCGAGTCCGACCGCGGCACGCTCTGCGTGTCGAGCCAGGTCGGCTGCACGCTGACCTGCACCTTCTGCCACACCGGCACCCAGAAGCTCGTGCGCAATCTCACGTCGCGCGAGATCGTGCTGCAGCTCCTCGTGGCGCGGGACAGGCTCGGCGACTTCCCCGGGCTGACCCCGCCGGCCGATGGGCTCGTCCCCTCGGGCGAGGGCGTGCGCGCCGTGTCCAACATCGTCTTCATGGGCATGGGCGAGCCGCTGTACAACCTCGACGGGGTGCGCGACGCCGTGGGCGTGCTGTCGGACGGGGACGGGCTGTCGCTGTCGCGCCGCCGCATCACCGTGTCGACCTCCGGGGTGGTGCCGCAGATCGAGGCGCTGGGGCGCGACGTCGGCACCATGCTGGCGATCTCGCTCCACGCCGTGCGGGACGAGCTGCGCGACGAGCTCGTGCCTCTGAACAGGAAATACCCGCTGGCGGAGCTGCTCGACGCCTGCCGGACCTACCCCGGCGTCTCCAACGCGCGGCGCATCACCTTCGAATACGTGATGCTGAAGGGGGTCAACGATTCGCCGCGCGACGCGCGCGACCTCGTGCGGCTGCTGAAGGGCATCCCGGCCAAGATCAACCTCATCCCCTTCAACCCCTGGCCGGGCACGCGCTACAGCTGCTCCGACTGGGCGACGATCGAGGGCTTCTCGGACATCGTGTTCAAGGCCGGTTACGCCAGCCCTGTGCGGACGCCGCGCGGCCGCGACATCCTCGCGGCCTGCGGACAGTTGAAGAGCGAGACCGAGAAGCTGCGCGCCCGCGCCCGGCTGATGCTCGACGCGGACTCCGCCGCGCCCTGAGGCATTCGGACCGGGGATGATGCGGTTTTCGACCCGGCCCCGCCATTTTTCCACCGCGACCGCGCCGAAAGGGCTTGGCGGGGGGATCGAGAGCCGCTAGAGTCAAGATCAGAAATCGGGATTGAACCCCCGCGTGGATGCTGCTTAGCCCACATCTCGGCCTCTTTCGTTCATGACGTCGGCTTCGATCCCCATCGTGATCGGCTGATCGCTCGACGAGCCCCGGCGGCTCGGGCCGTCCCTGGCAGACTCCGCAATGTTTCTGATGTTTCCACCTCGGCCCTCTCGGACCCCGTCGGGTCGATGGCCGGAGACGGAATGGACCCCGCTGAAAAGCTCCACCGGAACGGCGCCGCTCGCGGATGCCTCGCAGGATCGAGATCCTCGCGCGGTCTCGGGCCTGAAGTCACCCAAGGACGATCGATGAGACCAGGTCAGAACAAGCGCATGCGCGGCCGGCCGAACACCAATAACGGCGGTGGCAATCGCAAGGGTCCCAATCCGCTCACCCGCTCCTACGAATCGAACGGTCCCGACGTCAAGATCCGCGGCAACGCCCACCACGTCGCCGAGAAGTATCTCCAGCTCGCGCGCGACGCGCAGTCTTCGGGTGATCCCGTCGCGGCGGAAAGCTACCTCCAGCACGCCGAACACTACTTCCGGCTGATCGCCAGCGCGCAGCAGGCGCAGGCCGGCTTCACCCGGCAGGTCGACGCCGTCGACACGGAAGGCGAGGACGAGGACGAGAGCGGCATCCCGGATCGCTTCGCGTCGCCCCAGCCGTCGGCGCCCTTCGTGCCTCAGCCGGTCCCCTACGCGGCCGAGCGCCCACCCTACGAGCAGCGCCAGCCCTACAACGGCGACCGCCAGGGCCAGGGGGGCGAGCGCCAGCCCTACGGCGACCGGCAGAACGGCGCGGGCGAACGCCCGGCCTACCCGGACCGGCAGGTCAACGGCGAGCGCCCCCAGTATGGGGACCGCAACGAATACCGGTCGCCGCGCCAGGATCGGCAGGACCGCAACGGCCTGAACCGCCGCCCCTACCGCGACAATCCCGAGCGGAACGGCGAGATCAGGGCCGACGACCGCGGCAGCCAAGAGCGCTTCAATCAGGATCGGCCGACCCAAGAGCGGCCCAACCAGGAGCGGTCCTATGGGGACCGCAACGGCCAGGACCGGCAACACCGGCGCAACGGCCAGGACCGGCCCTACGACCGGCAGGACCGAGGGCAGGGCGATCGTTTCCCGCGCGAAGCCCCGGCCGAGCCGCCGCGCGATCCCTACTCGGGCGAGCAGCCCCGCATCGAGCCTGTCGAGCGCCAGCCCGAGCCGGTGGCGGCGAGTGTCCCGGAGCCCGTGTTCCGCGCCGAAGCCGCCCCGCAGCCCGAACCCGCGCCGCGCCCCGAGCCCGCCCCCAGGCCGGCGCCGAGGTCCGAGCCGGTGGGAGGGACTCGGGGGAGAAGTGCGGCCAGGTGGGTGCGGACAGCGCAACACCGACCACGACGGCCAGCACCACCACGCGCAGCACCACGGCGACCGGGCGGCGTGGCGCGGCGGTCATGGCCAGGGTCGCGGC
>CAXTFP010000431.1:0-3522 GCA_964243135.1 uncultured Lichenihabitans sp. | reverse complement strand
GCCCCACCTCGACGCCCTCGGGCTCGGCGCCGCCGCGGAGGCCGCCGCGGGCCGCGTGCCGCCGGGGCTCACCGGGGCGGAGGGCGTGCGCGGCGGCTTCGGCTTCGCGGCCGAGGTGTCGGCCGGCAAGGACACGCCGTCAGGCCATTGGGAGCTCGCCGGCACACCGGTGCCCGAGCCCTGGGGCTACTTCCCCGTGACGGATCCGTGCTTCCCGCCGGCCCTCGTCGAGGCGCTGACGGCCGAGGCGGAGCTCGCCGGCATTCTCGGGAACCGGCACGCCTCGGGCACGCTGATCGTCGATGACCTCGGCGAGGAGCACCTGCAGACCGGGCTGCCGATCGTCTACACCTCCATAGATTCCGTGCTGCAGATCGCGGCCCACGAGGACGGGTTCGGCCTCGACCGGCTTTATGATGTGTGCCGCATCGCCCGGCGCCTGTGCGACCCGCTGCGCATCGGCCGCGTCATCGCCCGGCCCTTCGTCGGCGCGGACGCGAGCTCGTTCCGCCGCACCGTGCACCGGGTCGACTTCGCCATGGCGCCCCCGCCCGGCACGCTGCTCGACCGGGCCGCGGAGAGCGGCCGCGCCGTCGTCACGGTGGGCAAGACCGCCGACATCTTCGCCCACCGCAACACCGGCCGGGCGCTGAAGGGCGCCGACAACGACGCCAACCTCGACCATCTCCTGGCGGCCCTGCGCGACTTGCCCGACGGCGGCCTCGCCTTCGCCAACCTCGTCGACTTCGATTCCGACTACGGCCACCGGCGCGACGCCGCCGGCTACGCGGCCTGCCTGGAGCGCTTCGACCGGCGCCTGCCGGCGCTGCTCGCGGCCCTGCGGCCCGGCGACCTCCTCGTCGTCACGGCCGACCACGGCAACGACCCGACCTTCCGCGGCACGGACCACACCCGCGAGTTCGTCCCCGTCCTGGCCCACGCACCCGGCCGCGCGGCGGTGCCGATCGGGCGGCGGACGAGCTTCGCGGACGTCGGCGCGACGCTGGCCCGCCATCTCGGCCTCGTGGCGCCCGCGAGCGGCCGGCCCTGGCCGTGAGGGAGCTTGCCTCGGCATCCCCGAGCCGGCATGGAGGCGCGGCGGCGAACCTTCACCGGCCGCGACTCAGGACGGACCCATGATCGAGCGCTTCAAGGTCGGCCCCCGCATGTCCCAGGCGGTCGCGGCGGGCGGCATGCTGTACCTCGCCGGGCAGGTGGCGGACGACGGCCGCGCCTCGATCGAGGACCAGACCCGGCAGGTGCTGGCCAAGATGGACGCGCTGCTGGCCGAGGGCGGCTCGGACAAGTCCAAGCTCGTGGCCGTCAACGTGTTCTTGACCAACATCGCGGATTTCGCCGCCATGAATTCCGTCTACGACGCCTGGCTCGACCGCTCCAACCCGCCGGCCCGCGCCTGCATCGAGGCGCGCCTCGCCGATCCCGACCTCCGCGTCGAGATGACGGCCGTGGCGACCCTGTGACGGCACCGCCCGCCCGTCCCGCGACGGGAAAGCCGGGACGCGGCGGCGCGATGGCGAGGATTTTAACGATCCCGTGACGTGATGGCCCTTCGCGCGCAGCCGAAGGCCCCATCCGATGTCGAGACTTCCCGCCCTCCGGCCGTGCCTGGCGCTCGCCGCGGCGGCGCCCTGGCTCGCGGGCTGCGCGGGATCGGCCCTGACCGACCGGGACTGCATGACCCGCGTCATGTATTTCGAGTCCAACCGGTCGAGCTCCGAGGGCATGCTGGCCGTCGGCACCACCGTGATGAACCGGCTACAGTCGCCGAAATACCCCAAGAGCGTCTGCGAGGTGGTGGGACAGCCCCGCCAGTTCGCCCCCGGCGTGCTCGACAAGCCGATGAGCCCGCGGCTCGCCGCCCGCGTGGCCACGGTGGCGGACCGGGTGCTGGCCGGCGACCGGCACCCGCAGATGGGCCCGGACGCCATGTTCTTCCACACGGCCGGGCTCACCTTCCCGTACGACAACATGCACTACGTGCTGGTGGCGGGCGGCAACGCCTTCTACGAGAAGCGCAGCCGCGCCGAGATCGCGGCCCTGGCCCGCTATACCCCGCGGCCGGCCGCGGCCGAGTCTCCCCGGCAGGACCTCGCCCCGGACGCGGAGGCCCAGGCAGAACCAGCCCAGGCCGAACCGGCCGAGGCCGACCCTACGGGCGAGGCCGAGCCCCCGGCCGACGGGGACTGATACGCCCTCATCGTTGCAGCCACCACCGCCGACGCTATATCGATCCCATGCGCTTCACGCCCGAATTCCTCGACGAGATCAAGACGCGGGTGAACGTGTCCGACGTCGTGGGGCGGCGCGTGCGGCTGAAGAAGCAGGGGCGCGAGTGGCGCGGCCTGTCGCCCTTCAACGCCGAAAAGACGCCGTCCTTCTACGTCAACGACGCCAAGATGGCGTGGTTCGACTTCTCGTCCGGGCGCAACGGCAACATCTTTGACTTCGTCATGGCGACCGACGGGCTGAGCTTCCCCGAGGCTGTGGAGTCGCTGGCCGGCGAGGCCGGGCTCGACCTGCCCAAGGCGACGCGGGAGTCGGTCGAGCGCGACCAGAAGCGCGCCGGGCTGCACGAGATACTGGAGCTGGCGGCGGCGTTCTTCGAGCGCACGCTGAAGGGCGCCGCGGGCGCCCGGGGCCGGGCCTACATCGCCACGCGGGCCATCGCGCCCGCCGTCCAGGCCGAGTTCCGGCTCGGCTTCGCCCCGGCGGAGCGCTACGCCCTGCGCGACCACCTCGCCGGCCACGGCGCCTCCGTCGAGACCATGTGCGAGGCGGGGCTGCTCAACCACGGCGAGGGCATCGCGGTCCCGTACGACAAATTCCGCGACCGGGTGATGTTCCCCATCCACGACCGCTCGGGCCGGGTGATCGCCTTCGGCGGCCGCGCGCTCGACGCGAGCGTGCCGGCCAAATACCTGAACTCGCCCGAAACGCCGCTCTTCCACAAGGGCCACCTGCTCTACAACCACCACCGCGCCCGCAAGGCCGCGCAGGACCGCGGCACCGTCGTCTCGGTCGAGGGCTATATCGACGTCATCGCCATGACGGCGGCCGGCTTCCCCAACGTGGTAGCGGGCCTGGGCACCGCGCTGACGGCCGAGCAGTGCGAGCTCCTGTGGCGCATGTCGCCCGAGCCGATCCTGTGCTTCGACGGCGACGGGGCCGGGCGGCGGGCCGCCCACAAGGCGCTCGACACGGCCCTGCCGGCGCTGACCCCCGAGAAGACGCTGCGCTTCGCCTTCCTGCCCGACGGGCAGGACCCCGACGACCTCGCCAAGAGCGGCGGCCAGGCCGCCATCGCGGCCGTGCTGGCGGGGGCGAAGCCGCTGGTCGAGGTGTTGTGGGCGCGCGAGGCCGAGGCCACGCCCCTCGACACGCCGGAGCGCCGCGCCGGGCTGGAGCACCGCCTGAACGAGCTCGCGCGCTCCATCGGTGACGACAGCCTGCGGCGGCACTACCAGTCGGAGCTGCGCTCCCGCCTCAACGCCATGACCGGCG